>NZ_JBEYXJ010000119.1:0-24007 GCF_040645015.1 Streptomyces sp. NPDC046881
ACCGAAGTCCGGGGGGCCCGCCCTAGGGACGCTGCCGACGCCTTTGTCGTACGGGTCTCACAGACCCGTCAGTTGTCGTCCTCGTCGATCAGGAACCCACGCATCGGCGAGGGAGCCTGGCCCATCGGGGACGGACCCTGCGGACGGACCGGGGCCATGGGCTGGGTCATGGCCGGGGTCATCTGCTGCTGACCGCCGTAGGACGGCGCGGACGGAGCGGGCGAGCCGCCCATCGTCTGGTTGCCGCCGTAGGACGGGGCGCTCGCGCCGGCCGGTGCCATGGAGGGCGCCGGGGACGGCGGCAGGGATGCGGTGGCCGGGGTGCGCGGCGGGGCCAGGGAGTCGTCGGCCTGGGTCTCCAGCTGGCGCAGCTGGGACTCGAGGTACGACTTCAGCCGCGTGCGGTACTCGCGCTCGAAGCCGCGCAGGTCCTCGACCTTGCGCTCCAGCGTGGCGCGCGCGGACTCCAGGGAGCCCATGGCGACGCGGTGCTTCTCCTGCGCGTCCCGCTCCAGGGCGTCGGCCTTGGCACGGGCGTCACGCTCCAGACCCTCGGCGCGGCTGCGGGCCTCGCCGACGATCTTGTTGGCCTCGGAGCGGGCCTCGGCGATCGCCTGGTCGGCGGTCTGCTGGGCCAGCGAGAGGACACGGGCGGCGCTGTCGCCGCCGGGGCCCTGACCGGGGCCGCCCATCGGACCGCCCATGGGGCCGCCCATCGGACCACCCATCTGCTGCTGCATGGGCGGCTGACCGCCCATCGGGCCCTGACCCATCGGACCCTGGCCCATCGGGCCGGGACCCTGCGGGCCGCCCTGACCGCCGGGGCCGGCGGGCAGCTGCGGGGCACCGCTCGGCAGCTGGGGCGGGCCACCCATGGGGCCGCCCATCTGCTGCTGCGGCGGGCCCGATATGCCGGCGGGCACCGGCTGGCCGGGACCTCGCATGCCCTGCTGCTGGGGATGCTGCTGTTCCTGCTCCGGAGGTTTGCGCATGTTCTGCTGGTTCTGCGCGGCGGCTCGCGTCGCGGCGGCCAGCTTGGCGCGCAGGTCCTCGTTCTCGCGGAGGAGACGGGTCAGTTCGGCTTCGACCTCGTCGAGGAAGGCATCGACCTCGTCCTCGTCATAGCCTTCTCGGAGGCGGACGGTCGTGAACTGCTTGTTCCGCACGTCCTCGGGGGTCAACGGCATCTCTTCACCTCAACGTAGTCATCGGCAGTCGGCAAGACCGGATCGTCCGGATCGTCCCCATCCTCATCTCACGAAACTCCCCGCGACGGAGATGAGAATGTAGACGATGATCATCAGTACGAAGAAGGACAGGTCGAGCGCCACGCCCCCGAGACGCAGCGGCGGAATGAACCGCCGCAGAAGCTTCAGCGGTGGATCGGTGACAGTGTAGGTGGCCTCCAGTACGACCACCATCGCCTTGCCGGGTTGCCATGAGCGGGCGAACTGGAAGACGTAGTCCATGACCAGCCGGAAGATGAGCACGACGAGGAACACCATCAGCGCGATGTAGATCACCTGCGCGAACACGCTCATGGCCTGTGCTTCCCTCTCCCCTGTTCCGTGCTCTTCCGTGCTTCGATCCGGTCGTACGTCTCAGCTCTGGTTGAAGAACCCGCCCTCTGCGATGCGGGCCTTGTCCTCCGCCGTGACATCGACGTTAGCAGGAGACAACAGGAACACCTTCTGCGTCACCCGCTCGATGCTGCCGTGAAGACCAAACACCAAACCGGCCGCAAAGTCGACAAGTCGCTTCGCGTCTGTGTCATCCATCTCAGTCAGATTCATGATCACCGGGGTGCCCTCACGGAAGTGTTCCCCGATGGTACGGGCCTCGTTGTAGGTCCGGGGGTGCAGCGTGGTGATCCGGTAAGGCTCTCGTTCGGACACGACCTTGGGCATGATCACCGGTGCGTTCTTCTCCAGGGACTGGCGTTCTTGTGTGATGGATGCCACGGGCGCGATGCGCGCCGGACGTCCGGATTCCGCGGCGAGCGAAGCCGCGCGGGCCACCGGCTCGCGAGGCGCGGGCGGTTGCACGATTCGCACCTCTTCGTCCCTTTGGGACTGATGTGCACCGTGCGACTGGTGTGACGCTTCGTGCCGTCGGTGGTCCCGCTCCGGCTCCGGGTCCAACTCGGGCTCGAAGTCGTCGTCGGGGTCGAATCCGCGGCCGTCGTACCCATCGTCCTCCACGAGGCCGAGGTAGACCGCCATCTTGCGCATCGCGCCGGCCATGCTCTGAGTCCTCCGCTCTGTGGTGGATCGACTGACGACTGCCAAGTGCCCGCGATCCACGTGGTCCTTGCGCCCGCCTTGGCGCGCATTGACCATATTTTCTGCTGTGGTCCGACTTCCTGGCGACGTTACCCGAGCCTGGGGCGGACTCCGAGTACCGCGGTGCCGACGCGCACATGTGTCGCCCCGGCGGCCACGGCCTGTTCGAGGTCCGCGCTCATCCCTGCCGACACCATGGTTGCAGCCGGATGGGTCCGGCGCAGGTCAGTCGACAAATCCATGAGGCGCTCGAACGCCGCCTGTTCGCGCCCCGCGTACTCCCCGGTGAGCGGAGCGACGGTCATCAGTCCGTCGAGCCGCAGTCCGGGCGCGCCGGCGACGAGGTCGGCCAACTCTTCGATTCCGGCCGGGGCGACGCCACCGCGCTCACCCCGCGCGCTCTCGCCCGCGTCCAGGGCGACCTGGATCAGGCAGCCCACCTCGCGTCCGGCGCGCACCGCCTCCTTCGACAGGGCGGTGACGAGCCGGGAACGGTCGACGGACTGCACGACATCGGCGTAACCGACCACGGAACGCACCTTGTTGGTCTGCAACTGACCCACGAAATGCCAGGTGAGGGGCAGATCCGCGCAGGCGGCAGCCTTCGGGGCCGCGTCCTGGTCGCGGTTCTCGGCCACGTGGCGCACACCGAGTCCGGACAGGATCCGCACATCGCTCGCCGGGTAGGTCTTGGTGACCACGATCAGGGTCACCTCCTCCCGGGCGCGCCCGGCCGCCGTGCACGCGGCGGTGATGCGTTCCTCCACCTTCGCCAGGTTCGCGGCGAGTTCGGTCTTACGGTCCGTCATGCCCCATCAGCCAGCCAGACGTAGCTCGCGAGCCGCCCGGTGAGGCGGTCGCGGCGGTACGAGAAGTGATCGTCCGACTCCAGCGTGCACACCGGCGCCTGCGCCCGGTCGCACACCCCGAGCCGGTCGAGCTGCGCGTGCACCCCGGCGCTCACGTCGAGCGCCGGCGTGCCCCAGCTCGTCTCGGCGTGCGCCGCCGGCTCGACGGCGGCCACCTCGGCCCGCATCGCCTCCGGCACCTCGTAGCACCGGCCGCAGACGGCCGGTCCGGTGCGGGCGACGATCCGCTCCGGTGCGGCGCCGAGCGAGACCATGGCCCGTACGGCGGCGGGGACGACGCCCTTGACCATGCCGGGCCGGCCCGCGTGGGCCGCGGCGGCGACCCCGGCGACGGGGTCGGCCAGCAGCACCGGCACGCAGTCGGCGGTGAGCACGGCGAGGGCGAGTCCGCGCCGGGCGGTGACGATCGCGTCGACCTCCGGCACCGGGCGCTCACCCCACGGCTCGTCCACCACGGCGACGTCGGCGCCGTGCACCTGGTTCATCCAGACGACCCGTTCGGGGTCCAGGCCGAGCGACTTGGCCGCCAGCTCCCGGTTGCCCCGTACCGCCTCGGGCGCGTCGCCGACCGCGCCGCCGAGGTTGAGCTCCTCATACGGAGCGGCGCTCACCCCGCCCCACCGGTCGGTGAAGGCGAAGTGCGCGCCGCTCACGCTCTCGCGCCGTCCTATCACTTGAGGAAGTCCGGGACGTCCAGTTCCTCGGCCGCGCTGTCCGAGTAGGCGGGCCGCGGCGCCGGTGTGACCGGCGGGGGCACCGGGATGTCGGCCACCGGCTCGGGCGCCGGCTCCGGCTCCTCCTTCGGCTTGACGCTGCCCAGCGAGCCGAAGGACGGACGGCTGGGCTCGCTCGGCCGGGCCGGGGCCGGCTCCTCGCGACGGGCGGGAGCCGGGCCGGAGGCCGAGCCGAGGACGTTGTCCCGGCGGGCCGGCGGCTGGCCGCCGTCGAAGCCGGCCGCGATCACGGTGACCCGGACCTCGTCGCCGAGGGCGTCGTCGATGACCGCGCCGAAGATGATGTTGGCCTCGGGGTGGGCGGCCTCGCTGACCAGCTGGGCGGCCTCGTTGATCTCGAACAGGCCGAGGTCGGAGCCACCGGAGATGGAGAGCAGCACGCCCCGGGCGCCGTCGATCGACGCCTCCAGGAGCGGGGAGGAGATCGCCATCTCGGCCGCGGCCACCGCGCGGTCGTCGCCGCGGGCCGAGCCGATGCCCATGAGGGCCGAACCGGCCTCGGACATGACCGACTTCACGTCGGCGAAGTCCAGGTTGATCAGGCCGGGGGTGGTGATGAGGTCGGTGATGCCCTGGACACCGGAGAGCAGGACCTGGTCGGCGGACTTGAAGGCGTCAAGAACCGAGACCTGGCGGTCCGAGATGGACAGCAGCCGGTCGTTGGGGATCACGATGAGGGTGTCGACCTCTTCGCGCAGCTCGGCGATGCCGTCCTCGGCCTGGTTCGCGCGGCGCCGTCCCTCGAAGGTGAACGGGCGCGTGACCACGCCGATGGTCAGGGCGCCCAGCGAGCGCGCGATGTTGGCCACGACGGGCGCCCCGCCGGTGCCGGTGCCGCCGCCTTCACCGGCCGTCACGAAGACCATGTCGGCCCCCTTGAGGACCTCCTCGATCTCCTCGCGGTGGTCCTCGGCGGCCTTGCGGCCGACGGCCGGGTTGGCTCCGGCGCCGAGTCCGCGGGTAAGTTCGCGGCCGACGTCGAGCTTGACGTCGGCGTCGCTCATCAACAGCGCCTGTGCGTCGGTGTTGATGGCGATGAACTCGACGCCTTTGAGACCGACCTCGATCATCCGGTTGATGGCATTGACACCACCGCCGCCGACACCGATGACCTTGATGACTGCGAGGTAGTTCTGCGGTGCTGCCACGTCGAAGGCCTCTCGCCTCGAATTACGTTGTCGCCGCCGGGCGGTGCCCCGCGCCGGGACGACGGATGCCGAATGGGACGGTCCGTAGCGCCGACCCGAACCCTAACCCTGAAGTTTAGGGTTACCAGTGTGTCTGTTCCCTGGAGTCTTCTGAACAGGACACTAAGTCGACAAGTGGCGCCCGTTCAACGAACACGCCGAACCTCCCGTTTTTCTTTTCACCCTATGTGATCAGCCGTAGCAGTGCCCAACCAGGGTGCTGGCCTGCGCTGATGTGCGTCAACTCCCTGATGACGCAGGGGCGGTGGGAACACTGACATCGAAGTGCCGCGCACCGGGAGCTGCTTTCATGAGTGCGGTGAGGGCCCGTGCCTTGGCACGGCCGTTCTCGCCGCTGCCCCAGGCCACCGTGCGCCCGTCGCCCAACTCCAGCGCGATGGCGTCGAAGGAGCGCACGTGGACGGTCCGGGTGGCCCGCGCCACGGCTCCGGGCAGGTCACCGGCGACCCGGACGGCCTCGCGCACCAGCCCGGCGGTACCGAAACGCCGGAAGCTCGCGGCGCCCGGACCCGTGCGGGATGCGGACAATTCCAGCATCGGAACGCCATTCGGCGCCTGAGAAACCGTAGCGAACCGGACACCTTCGTCGTCGACTTCGACGAACTTCCCGCCCTTTCGGACAAGCAGAACCGGAGTGCGCTCGACCACTTTCAGGCCGATTCCATGCGGCCAGGAACGAACCACATCTACGGTGTCAATTCGGGGCAATTTCCGGCGAAGTCGGGCTTCCATCCGGTCCGTGTCGACGGAAATCATCGGGTTCCCGACGGGCACGGCCGCCGCCGCCCGGACCTCGGCGGGGGTCAGCACCCGCGTGCCCGACACCGAGACGTGCTCGATGCGCAGCCAGGTCGAGCCGTAGAGCGCCCAGGCGCCACCGGCCGCCAGGAGCACGAGAACGGCGGCCAGTACGACGATCGTACGAAAGCGTGGACTTCTGAGCCTGCGGACGAGCGGCGGGCCGGACGACTCCTGCTGGCGTTCACCGCGCTCGGCGGTCGTCGGTCCGGCCACGCTCACTGCCCTTTCGTCATACGGTCCTATCGGCGCGAGGCGATCGCCTCGTACACCATGCCGACAAGCAGGTCGTCGGCGTCCCGGCGGCCGAACTCGCTCGCCGCGCGGGACATCTCGTACAGCCGGTGCGGGTCGGCGAGCACGGGCAGCACGTTCTGCTGCACCCACTCGGGCGTCAGGTCCGCGTCGTCGACGAGCAGTCCGCCGCCGGCCTTGACCACCGGCTGGGCGTTGAGCCGCTGTTCGCCGTTGCCGATGGGCAGCGGGACGTAGGCGGCCGGGAGCCCGACGGCGGAGAGTTCGGCGACGGTCATCGCGCCCGCGCGGCAGAGCATCATGTCGGCCGCGGCGTACGCGAGGTCCATCCGGTCCAGGTAACTTACCGGGATGTAGGGGGGCATCCCCGGCATCTGCTGCACCTGCGGCAGTTCGTTCTTCGGGCCGACCGCGTGCAGGATCTGGATGCCGGCCTGCTGCAGCCACGGGGCGACCGCCTGGGTCACCTCGTTCAGCCGCCGGGCGCCCTGCGAGCCGCCGGAGACGAGCAGCGTGGGCAGGTTCGGGTCGAGACCGAAGCGGTGGCGGGCCTCGGGGCGGACGGCGGCGCGGTCCAGCGTGGCGATGGAGCGGCGCAGCGGGATGCCGATGTAGCGGGCGTCACGCAGCTTGCTGTCGGGGGTGGAGACGGCCACCCGGGCCGCGTACCGCGAGCCGATCTTGTTGGCCAGGCCCGGGCGGGCGTTGGCCTCGTGGATCACGATGGGCACACCGAGGCGCTTGGCGGCCAGGTAGCCGGGCAGGGCGACGTAGCCGCCGAAGCCGACCACGCAGTCCGCCTTGGTGCGCTCCAGGATCTGCTCGGCGGCCTTGATCGTGCCGCGCAGCCGGCCCGGGACGGTGATCAGCTCGGGGGTGGGCTTGCGCGGCAGCGGCACCGCCGGGATCAGCGCGAGCTCGTAGCCGCGCTCCGGGACGAGCCGGGTCTCCAGGCCGCGCTCCGTGCCCAGGGCCGTGATCCCCACGGTCGGGTCCTGCCTGCGCAGGGCGTCCGCGAGGGCGAGCGCGGGCTCGATGTGGCCGGCGGTCCCCCCACCGGCGAGTACGACATGCACCGAAATTCACCGCTCTCCGGACGTACGCGCCGCCGAGGCACGCCGTCGCATCGTGTTCCATCTCCGAGGCCCCCGCTCGGCACCGGAGCCTCCCGCCCGCTTTCTACCAAAGCGAGGTTGCCGCATCGCAAGCGCTGCCCGCGCAGCGGGCTCGTCGCGCGCGAAGGCGATCAGCAGCCCGATGGCGAACATGGTCGGCAGCAGGGCGGACCCTCCGTAGGAGAACAGCGGGAGCGGGACGCCGGCGATCGGCAGCAGGCCGAGCACCGCACCGATGTTGATCACCGCCTGGGCGGTGATCCAGGTGGTCACGCCTCCCGCGGCATACCTCACGAAGGGGTCCTCCGTGCGTCCGGCCACGCGGATACCCGCATAGCCTAGAGCCGCGAACAGGGCGAGCACCGACAGCGTCCCCGCGAGGCCCAGTTCCTCACCGGTGACGGCGAAGATGAAGTCGGTGTGGGCTTCGGGGAGTTGGCCCCATTTTTCCACACTCGCGCCGAGTCCGGAGCCGAAGAGTCCGCCGGAGGCCAGAGCATAGATCCCGTGCACGGCCTGCCAGCAGTCGGCGACCCCCGTCTTCGGCTCGGTGGCGCCGATGCAGGCGAGGCGGGCCATCCGGTTGGGGCTGGTCTTGATCAGGGTCACACCGATCAGCGCGGCGACGGACAGCACGCCCGCGAACAGCCGGGTCGGCGCGCCCGCGAGCCAGAGCAGGCCGAACAGGATCGCCGTGAGAATGATCGCGGTGCCCATGTCGCCGCCGAGCATGATCAGACCGAGCAGCAGGAAGGCTACCGGCACCAGGGGCACCAGCATGTGCTTCCACTGGGTCAGCAGCTTCCGCTCCTGCTTGCGGGCGATCAGGTCCGCACCCCACAGCACCAGGGCCAGCTTGCCGAACTCGCTGGGCTGGATCTGGAAGGATCCGCCGAGGGAGATCCAGTTCTGGTTGCCGTTGACCGCCATCCCTATCCCGGGGATCTGCACCAGGATCATCAGGAAGACGGCGCCGGCGAGGATCGGGTAGGCCAGCGCCCGGTGCAGCTTCACCGGCATGCGGGAGGCGACGAACAGCAGTGCGCCGCCGATGAGCGCGGCGAGGGCCTGCTTGCGGAAGAAGTACGACCCGGGCAGCGACAGCTGCAGCGCGGTGATCTGGGAGGCCGAGTAGACCATCACCAGACCGAGGACGGTGATCAGCACACTGCCGCCGACGATCAGGTAGTAGGCGGTCAGCGGCCGGTCCCAGGCCCTCCGCACGCGCGTGAAGAGCCGCTGGACGGGGTTCTCGCGCGGGGGCCGGGGAACGACGGGACGCGGGCGCCGGGACGCCCGCTGCACGGGCGGCTTCCCGGTACGGCTACTGGGCATCGGCGCCTCCGTTGCACGTCGACCGTCCCACGCGTCCCTCCCAAGGTCCGCCCGGCAGGCGGCCGGGGTCAGGCGCCGAGTTCGCGGACCGCCGCCGCGAACGCGTCACCGCGCTGGTTGTAGTTGGTGAACATGTCCATGGAGGCGCAGGCCGGGGCCAGCAGCACCGTGTCGCCGGGCTGAGCCAGCCGCTTCGCTTCCTTCACCGCCTGGAGCATCGCCCCAGTGTCGGTCCGGTCGAGGTCGACCACGGGTACTTCCGGGGCGTGTCGCGCGAGGGCGTCGCGGATCAGGGCGCGATCGGCGCCGATCAGGACCGCACCGCGCAGCCGCTTCGCCGACTTGGCGACCAGCTCGTCGAAGGTCGCGCCCTTCGCCAGACCGCCCGCGATCCAGACGATCGGTTCGTATGCCGCCAAGGAGGCCTCCGCGGCATGGGTGTTGGTCGCCTTGGAGTCGTCCACGTACGCGACGCCGTCGAGGTCGGCGACGTGCGCGATGCGGTGGGCGTCCGGGCGGAAGGCCCGCAGACCGTCCCGTACGGCCCGGGCGGGCACCCCGAAGGCCCGCGCGAGGGCCGCGGCGGCGAGGGCGTTGGCGATGTTGTGCGGGGCCGGCGGGTTGACGTCGGAGACCTCGGCCAGCTCCTGGGCGTTCTTCTGCCGGTCCGCCACGAAGGCGCGGTCGACCAGGATGCCCTCCACGACACCGAGTTCGGAGGGCCCGGGCGTGCCCAGGGTGAACCCGACGGCCCGGCACCCCTCTTCGACGTCGGCCTCGCGGACGAGGTCCTCGGTGGCCTTGTCGGCGACGTTGTAGACGCAGGCGACCTTGTTGCCCTCGTAGATACGGCCCTTGTCGCGGGCGTAGGCCTCCATGGAGCCGTGCCAGTCGAGGTGGTCCGGCGCGAGGTTGAGGACGACCGCCGAGTGGGCGCGCAGGGAGGGCGCCCAGTGGAGCTGGTAGCTGGACAGCTCCACGGCGAGGACGTCGTACCGCTCCTCGCCGAGGACCGCGTCCAGCAGGGAGACGCCGATGTTGCCCACGGCGGCCGTGCGCAGGCCCGCCGCCCTCAGGATGGAGGCGAGCATCTGGACGGTCGTGGTCTTGCCGTTGGTGCCCGTCACGGCCAGCCAGGGGGCCGCGTCGGGGCCGCGCAGCCGCCAGGCCAGCTCCACGTCGCCCCAGACCGGCACCCCGGCCTGCTCGGCGGCGCGGAACAGCGGCTTGTCGGGCTGCCAGCCGGGCGCGGTGACGATCAGCTCGGTGCCCTCCGGGAGGGTCGACCCGTCGCCGAGGCGCACGGCGATGCCGAGCGCCTCCAGCTCCGCGGCCTGCTCACGCGCGCGTGCGTCGTCGCCGTCGTTGACGACCGTGACGATCGCCCCGCGCGCGTGCAGCACCTTCGCCGCCGGGACGCCGGAGACGCCGAGCCCGGCGACGGTGATGCGCTTGCCCTGGAATTCCGAAGGCACCGAGGAGGTCACTTGTCCGCTGCCCATCCTGCGTAGAAGAGGCCGAGTCCGACAATCACACAGATTCCCTGGATGATCCAGAAGCGGACCACGACCAGGACCTCGGACCAGCCCTTGAGTTCGAAGTGGTGCTGAAGCGGTGCCATCCGGAAGACACGCTTGCCGGTGAGCCGGAAGGAGCCGACCTGGATGACGACCGACATGGTGATGAGGACGAACAGGCCGCCCATGATGGCCACCAGCAGCTCCGTGCGGGAGAGGATGGCCAGGCCGGTGAGGACACCGCCGAGGGCGAGCGAACCGGTGTCGCCCATGAAGATCTTCGCCGGCGAGGTGTTCCACCACAGGAAGCCCAGGCAGGCGCCCATCAGCGCGGAGGCGACCACGGCCAGGTCCAGCGGGTCGCGCACCTCGTAGCAGGCGCCCGGGTTGGTCAGGGTGCCCGCGTTGGCGCAGGACTCCTGGAACTGCCAGACGCCGATGAAGGTGTAGGCGCCGAAGACGAGCACGGACGCGCCGGTGGCCAGACCGTCCAGGCCGTCGGTGAGGTTCACGCCGTTCGACATCGCGAGGATCATGAACAGCGCCCAGACCACGAACAGCACCGGGCCGATCGACCAGCCGAAGTCGGTGATGAACGACAGCTTGGTGGAGGCGGGGGTGTTGCCGCGGGCGTCGGAGAACTGCAGCGACAGCACCGCGAAGGCGATGCCGACGATCAGCTGGCCGGCCATCTTCGCCTTGGCCCGCAGACCCAGCGACCGCCGCTTGACGATCTTGATGTAGTCGTCGAGGAAGCCGACCAGCCCCATGCCGAACATCAGGCCGAGGACCAGCAGACCGGAGTAGGTCGGCGCGTAACCGGTGATGAGCTTGCTCAGGAAGTACGCGGCGATCGTCGCCAGGATGAAGGCGATACCGCCCATGGTCGGCGTACCGCGCTTGCTGGCGTGCTCGCGCGGGCCGTCGTCACGGATGTACTGGCCGTAGCCCTTGCGGGCGAGAAGCTTGATCAGCAGCGGGGTGCCGACCAGCGTCAGGAAGAGGCCAATGACTCCCGAGAACAGGATCTGCTTCATCATCGGGCGGCAACCTCACCCTCGGCACCGGTCTCGGTGAGCGCCTGGGCGACGCTCTCCAGCCCCACCGAACGGGACGCCTTCACGAGTACGACGTCCCCCGGGCGCAACTCGCTGCGCAACAGGTCGATCGCCGCCTGTGCGTCGGACACGTGCACCGACTCCTCACCCCACGAACCCTCGTTATATGCGCCCAATTGCAGCCAGGAGGCCTCGATCCCCCCGACAGCGACGAGCTTGCTGACGTTGAGCCGGACGGCGAGCCGTCCGACGGCGTCGTGCTCGGCGAGCGCCTCGTCCCCCAGCTCGGCCATCTTGCCGAGCACCGCCCACGTGCGGCGCCCCTTGCCCATGGCCGCGAGCGCCCTGAGGGCGGCCCGCATGGACTCGGGGTTGGCGTTGTAGGCGTCGTTGACGATGGTCACGCCGTCCGGGCGCTCGGTGACCTCCATGCGCCAGCGGGAGAGGGAGCCCGCCTCGGAGAGCGCGAGGGCGATCTCTTCCGCGGACATGCCCAGCTCATGGGCGACGGCGGCCGCGGCGAGCGCGTTCGACACGTGGTGCTCACCGTACAGGCGCATGGTCACATCGCTTGCACCGGAGGGTGTGTGAAGCCTGAAGGCGGGCTGTCCGCTGTCCGTGAGTCGTACGTTCTCGGCGCGTACGTCCGCTTCGGCCGACTCTCCGAAAAGGACCACCTTCGCCTTGGTACGGGCGGCCATGGCCCGCACCAGCGGGTCGTCGGCGTTGAGGATCGCCGCCCCGTCCTCCGGGAGGGCCTCCACGAGTTCGCCCTTGGCCTGGGCGATCTGCTCGCGCCCGCCGAACTCGCCGATATGGGCGGTGCCGACGTTGAGCACCAGGCCGATCCTCGGCGGGGTGAGACCGGCGAGGTAGCGGATGTGCCCGATGCCGCGGGCGCCCATCTCCAGCACGAGGAACCGGGTCTCCTCGGTGGCGGACAGGGCGGTCAGCGGCAGCCCGATCTCGTTGTTGAGCGAACCGGGCGTGAAGACGGTCGGCGCCTTGCGGCCGAGCACCTGGGCGATGAGGTCCTTGGTGCTGGTCTTGCCGGCCGAGCCGGTCAGGGCGACGAGGGTCGCGCCGAGCCGGCGTACGACGTGGCGGGCGAGGGCGCCGAGGGCCGTCTGCACGTCCTCCACGACGACGGCGGGCACGCCGACCGGCCGGGAGGCCAGCACGGCGACCGCGCCGGCCGCGACGACCTGCGCCGCGTAGTCGTGGCCGTCCACGCGCTCGCCGACGAAGGCGGCGAACAGGCTGCCGGGCACCACCTCACGGGAGTCCCGGACGACCGGTCCCGTCACCTGCACGGACGGATCCGGTATGTCGTGCGTCTGCCCGCCGACGACTGCTGCGATCTCGGCGAGGGAGAGGGCGATCACAAGTTCATCCCTGGGTCTTCTGGATAGCTTCGCGAAGCACCTGGCGGTCGTCGAAGGGACGGACCACGCCGGCGATGTCCTGGCCCTGCTCGTGGCCCTTGCCCGCGACCAGCACGGTGTCGCCGGCCTGGGCGCGGCCCACGGCGGCGGCGATGGCGGCGGCCCGCTCCTCGAAGAGGAGCACCTCGCCGCGCTCGTGCGCGGGCACGGAGGCCGCGCCCCGGAGCATGGTCGCGAGGATCGCGAGCGGGTCCTCGGAGCGGGGGTTGTCGGAGGTCAGTACGGCCGTGTCGGCGAGCCGGGCCACGGCGGCGCCCATCGGGGCGCGCTTGGTCTCGTCGCGGTCGCCGCCGCAGCCGAGGACGACGTGCAGCCGGCCCTTGGTGACCTTGCGCAGCGCCTTGAGCACCGACTCGACGGCGTCGGTCTTGTGGGCGTAGTCGACGACCGCGAGGTAGGGCTGCCCGGCGTCGACGCGCTCCAGGCGCCCGGGGACGCCCGGGACGGCGGCGATGCCGTCGGCGGCGGTCTGCGGGTCGAGGCCGGCCACGGCGAGGGCGACGATGGCGGCGAGGGTGTTCGCCACGTTGAACGGGCCCGGCAGCGGCGACTTGGCGTGCACGCGCTCACCGTTCGGGCCGAGCACGGTGAACGTCGAGTCCATGGGGCCGACCTGGACGTCCTCGGCGCGCCAGTCGGCGTCGGGGTGGCCCTCGGCGGAGAAGGTGACGACCGGGACGGTCGCCTCCCGCGCGAGCCGGCGGCCGTACTCGTCGTCGGCGTTGACCACGCCGAGTTTGCTGCGTCGCGGGGTGAAGAGCTGCGCCTTGGCCCGGAAGTAGTCCTCCATGTCGGAGTGGAACTCCATGTGTTCCGGGCTGAGGTTGGTGAAGACGGCGATGTCGAAGACGCAGCCGTCGACCCGGCCGAGGACCAGGGCGTGGCTGGAGACCTCCATGGCGACCGCCGTGACGCCCTCTTCGCGCATGACGGCGAACAGGGCCTGGAGGTCGGTGGCTTCGGGGGTGGTGCGCTCGGACTTGATCCGCTCGTCGCCGACGCGGATCTCCACCGTGCCGATGAGTCCGGCGCGGTGGGACGCGCCCAGGCCGCCCTCGACGAGATAGGCGGTGGTGGTCTTGCCGGAGGTGCCGGTGATGCCGATCTGGAGCAGGTCGCGGCCCGGGTGGCGGTAGATGGTGGCCGCCAGCTCCCCCATCCGCCCGCGCGGGTCCTCGACGACCAGGACGGGCAGTCCGGTCGCGGTGGCGCGCTCGGCTCCCGTGGGATCGGTGAGCACGGCGGCGGCGCCCAGGCTCGCGGCCTGGGTGACGAAGTCCGCGCCGTGCAGACGGGCGCCGGGGAGGGCGGCGTACAGGTCGCCGGGGCGGACGGCGCGCGAGTCGTGGGTGATGCCCGTGATCTCGGCGGCGGTCTCCGGCGCGGTGACACCCAGCTGGTCGGCGAGCTCCGCGAGCGGGGTGGCGGGGAGCTGCGTCGGCCGGGGCAGTCCCGGATATGTCACGGGTTGGCCCTTCTGGGTGGTTTGGGACTGATCAGCGTGTGGCACGGCGGTGAGCGTACCGGGCGCACCCGCTCCGGAGCGAAGTGAGGGGCTGGCGGCCCCGTGGTTCCCGGCGTCGGGGGTGATGGTTGTCACGAGCTCGTTCCTGGTGTTTCCGTGCTGATCAGGGTGGCGCTGATCAGGGCTTGTACTCGACGGGCAGGCTGGCCGGCTTCGCCCCGGTCGGCGGGACCTGGAGGGTCTTCAGGGCGAACTCCATCACCTGCTTGTAGATGGGGCCGCAGATCTGGCCACCGAAGTAGCTGCCTGCGGTGGCGTTCTGGATGGCGCAGTAGACGGTGATCCGCGGGTTGTCGGCGGGCGCGAAGCCGGCGAACGACGAGGTGTAGCCGCGGTAGCGGCCGGTGGCCGGATCCACGCGGTTCGCCGTGCCGGTCTTGCCCGCGACCCGGTACCCGGGGATGCGGGCCTTCACGCCGGTGCCCTGCTCGTCGTCGACGACGGACTCCAGCATCTGGGCGAGGCTCTTGGCCGTCCTGGCGCTGACGACCCGTGTCTGCCGGGGCTTGGGGGCCGGGGTGAAGCGGCCGTCGGCGCCCTTGGTGCCGCGTACCAGGGTCGGTACGACGCGGACGCCGCCGTTGGCGATGGTCGAGTACACGGACGCGGCCTGCATGGCGTTGATGGAGAAGCCCTGGCCGAAAGGGATCGTGTACTGCTGCGAGGTGGACCACTTCTGCGGCGGCGCGAGGATGCCGGGGGTCTCGCCGGGGAAGCCGAGGCCGGTGTAGCTGCCGATGCCGAACTTGCGCAGGTACGTGTGGAGCACCTTGTTGGCCTCCGGCTGGCTCTTGCCGAGTTCGCCGGTGGCCAGGATGGTGCCGATGTTGCTGGACTTGGCGAGCACGCCGTTGAGCGTGAGGTACCAGGTGGCGTGGTCGATGTCGTCCTGGAAGAGCCGGTCGCCGCGGTGCAGCCGGTTGGGTACGACGACGTGGGTGAGCGGGGTCGCCACGTTCTGCTCCAGCACGGCCGCCATGGACATCACCTTGGCGGTGGAGCCGGGCTCGTAGGCGTCCTGGAGGGCCGCGTTGCCCATGGCGTCGCCGTCGGCCTTCGCCAGGTCGTTCGGGTCGAAGCCGGGCGAGTTGGCCATGGCGAGGATCTGGCCGGTGCGGGTGTCCTGGACGATGACGTAGCCGCGGTCCGCCTTGGACTGCTTCACCTGCTCGGTGATGGCGTTCTGGGCGGCCCACTGGATGTCGCGGTCGATGGTCAGCTCGACGTCGGCGCCGGGCACCGCGGGCGTCTCGGTGGACCCGGCCGTGGGCACCTGGCGTCCGCCGGCCTGGGCGTAGCGGACCTTGCCGTCCTTGCCGGAGAGCTGCTCGTCCAGTTCCTGCTCGATGCCGCCGCCGCCCTTGCCGTCGGCGTTGACCCAGCCCAGTATCCCGGCGGCCAGGTCGCCGTTGGGGTACACGCGCTGGCTGCTGGGGTCGGCGAAGACGCCGGCCAGCACGTTGGCGGTGGTGTGGTCGGTCTCGGCCTTGTGGGCGAGCGCGGTCTTCAGGTCCTTGATCTGCTTCCAGACCTGCGGGGTCTGCCGGGCGGCGAGCCGGGTGTAGCGGGCGTTCCGGTTCTCCGGCCGCAGCTTCCTGACGAGCGCGGCCTGGTCCTGGCCGAGGATCGGGGCGAGCAGCGCGGCGGCCTTCTCGGGGCCGTCGGCGATCTTCAGCTGCTTGGCGCCGAACATCGTCGGGTCGGCCGTGATGTCGTACGCGTCCTCGCTGACGGCCAGCGCGACGCCGTTGCGGTCGGTGATCTCGCCGCGCGCGGCGGCCAGCGTGTGCACCACGTACCGGTTCTGCTCGGCGCGTGCGGTGTAGGCGCTCGCGTCGACGGCCTGGACCTGGAGCAGCCGTACCACGAAGGCGAGCAGCACCAGCGTCAGGGCGAGGCTGACCAGGCGCAGCCGGGGCCGGGGGCTGCCGAGCCGGAGGGGGCGCGTCACCGGGGGCCGGGCCCCGCCGGGCCGGCGGACCGGCCGGGCACCGGGTCCGGCCTGCCGCCGGACGGCACCCCGCGGCCGCGGAGGCTTGGCGGGCCCGGGCACCCGGCGGCGCGGCGCTTGCCTGTCGGACACTTCCGTCACCTGCCGGGGGTCGGGGTAGGGGTGGGCTGGGAGATCGAGGACGCCGCCGGGACCGCGGGACGGGCCGCACGGCACCGGACGACCGGCCGCGCACCGCACCCGGACCGGCCACCGCCGAAGCGGCCGGCCGGGCGGGACACCCGCACGGGCCCGGGCACCCGGCGGCGCGGCGCTTGCCTGTCGGACACTTCCGTCACCTGCCGGGAGTCGGGGTGGGGATGGGCTGGGGGGCGGTGGGCGGCGCCGGGAGCGCGGGCGCCGTGGGGCTGCCCGGGGGCGGGGACGGCGCGGTGGGCGTCGGCGGGACGGTGGAGAGGGCGCCGGCCGGGGTGAGCGCCCCGGGGGCCGCCGGGGCGGTGAGGGCGGCGGGCTCGGGCGCGGTGCCGGGGACGCCCTTGACGGTGCCGTCGGGGCCGAGGAAGGCCGGGTCGCCGCCGGGGACCATGCCGAGTGCGCGGGCGCGGCGCTGGAGGGCGTCCGGGGCCGAGAAGGCGTCGATGTCCCGCTGGAGGGCCTGTTCCTGGTCGGTGAGGTTCTTCGTCTGCTTCTCCAGGTCGGCGAGCTTGAACGAGCCCTCGCTCAGCGCCGAGTTCAGCACCAGCAGCCCGATGAGCCCGCCGCCGAGGAGGACCACGACGAGCAGGACGAACGGGGTGCGCGCCGCCTGGGCGCGGCCGGCCGGGAGGAGCCGGGCGAGCTGGGCGGCCCTCCCCTTCAGTTCGGGTTTCCTGCTCACTGCTCCCCCGGTGCGTGGGGGAAGCCGCTCCCTCGGTGCGCGGCGCCGGCCCTGCGACCCGTCTCGCTCACTCGACGTCCTCCCTGATGCGCTCGGCACCGCGCAGTCTGGCCGGTGCGGCCCTGCGGTTCTCGGCGATCTCTTCATCGGTGGGAAGTTCGGCACCGCGGGTGAGCAGCTTGAGCCGCGGCTGGTAGCGCTCGGGCACGACGGGCAGCCCGGGCGGCGCGGTGGAGGCGGCCCCGGCCGCGAACACCTGCTTGACGAGCCGGTCTTCGAGCGAGTGGTACGACAGCACGGCGACGCGCCCGCCGACGTCCAGGGCCTTCACGGCGGCCGGGATGGCCCGCTCCAGCACGGACAGTTCGCCGTTGACCTCGATGCGCAGCGCCTGGAAGGTGCGCTTGGCCGGGTTGCCGCCGGTGCGCTTGGCGGCCTGCGGCAGCGCGTCCCGGATGAGTTCGACGAGCCGCGCGCTGTTGCTGAACGGCTCCTTCTCCCGCTCCCGGACGATCGCGGCGACGATCCGCTTGGCCTGCTTCTCCTCGCCGTACGCGCGCAGGATGCGCACCAGTTCGCCGGCCGGGTAGGTGTTGAGGACCTCGGCGGCGCTGATGCCGGCCGTCTGGTCCATGCGCATGTCCAGGGGCGCGTCCTGCGCGTAGGCGAAGCCGCGGCCGGCCTCGTCCAGCTGCATGGAGGAGACACCGAGGTCGAACAGCACGCCTTGCACGCGCGCGATGCCGAGCCGGTCCAGTACGTCGGGCAGCTCGTCGTACACGGCGTGCACGAGGGTGGCGCGCTCGCCGTAGGGGGCCAGGCGCTCGCCGGACAGGCGCAGCGCCTCCTTGTCCCGGTCCAGGCCGATCAGCCGGGCGTCGGGGAACCGGGCGAGCAGTGCCTCGCTGTGCCCGCCGAGACCGAGGGTGCAGTCGACGACCACCGCTCCGGGGCGCTCCAGGGCGGGCGCCAGCAGGTCCAGGCACCGCTGGAGCATCACCGGGACGTGTCGACTCTGGCTCAAGGGGGCCTCTCAGTTCCGGCGGGCCGTACGCACCGTCGGTCCCCCGAGCCGTACGTACGCGCCGCGCGCGCGGGGAGACGGGTCCGGTTCACGTGCCGGGGTCTCCGGGGGTTTCGTCAGCGGGGAGAGACTCGTCTCCCGCTTTCGCGTCACTTTAGTCCACGCCGTCCGCTGGTCAATCAACCGGCCTGCGCGTCGTGTACCGCGGCACGACGGGAACCGCGATTCGACCGGTCCGCCCGTTCGGCCCCGTTCTGCCCTCCCTGTGGGTTACCTCACAGCACGCCGCGATGACGTTCTTTGTCCGCTCTCACGAGAGGCCGGAACCCCGCGTGACCAGTAACGTCGTCGGTATGACGACTTCCGCAGCCGTACCCACTGGATCCGAAGGCGCCATACCCACGGGCGACAGCGTGACCAACCGCCTCGTGGAGGCCAACCGGCGGTACGCCGAGGCCTTCACCGACCCCGGCATGGACGCCCGGCCGGTGCTCCACGTCGCCGTCGTCGCCTGCATGGACGCACGTCTCGACCTGCACAAGGCCCTCGGCCTCGAACTCGGCGACTGCCACACCATCCGCAACGCGGGCGGTGTCGTCACCGACGACGTGATCCGGTCCCTGACCATCAGCCAGCGCAAGCTGGGCACGCGCAGCGTCGTGCTGATCCACCACACCGGGTGCGGCCTGGAGTCCCTCACCGAGGACTTCCGCACCGAGCTGGAGATGGAGGTCGGCCAGCGGCCGGCCTGGGCGGTGGAGTCCTTCAGCGACGTGGACCAGGACGTGCGCCAGTCCATGCAGCGGGTGCGCACCTCGCCGTTCCTGCTGCACACCGACGACGTCCGCGGCTTCGTCTTCGACGTGCGCACCGGTCTGCTGCGCGAGGTCGACCCGGCCTGACCCGGACATACCGGCCGGCCACCCCGCACGGCGTCCCGTCATCCTGCCGTCCCGTGACGAGAACGCGGTTCGAAAACACGGTCGAAAAGGCCGTAAGACCGACATCGAGCGGGCAGTTGTCCACAGGCGAGTGACACGAATCGGTAACGGCAGCAAGAATGCGGGGTGTGACGTCACGCGGAACTTTCTCCGCGTGGTGTCCGTGTTTCGGGGTGGGCCGGTTTCGCGCGCAGAGCGTCGGCCCGGAAAGAACGGGCCGAGGAGGGCCGGGTGACGACCTATGACGATCGAGCGAGCCTCACTGATCTGACCGCCACGGTGGAGCGGGTACGCGGTTCGGTGGAGGGCGTGATCGAGGGCAAGCCCGAGGTCGTACGGCTCGCGCTGACCGTGCTGCTCGCCGAGGGCCACCTGCTGATCGAGGACGTCCCCGGGGTGGGCAAGACGATGCTCGCCAAGGCGCTGGCGCGGTCTATCGACTGCTCGGTGCGGCGCATCCAGTTCACGCCGGACCTGCTGCCCTCGGACATCACGGGCGTGTCCATCTGGGACCAGCAGCGCCGGGACTTCGAGTTCAAGCCGGGCGCCATCTTCGCCCAGATCGTGATCGGCGACGAGATCAACCGCGCCTCGCCGAAGACCCAGTCCGCGCTCCTGGAGTCCATGGAGGAGCGCCAGGTCACCATCGACGGGCAGACGTACGAACTGCCCAGCCCCTTCATGGTGGTGGCCACCCAGAACCCGGTCGAGATGGAGGGCACCTACCCGCTGCCCGAGGCCCAGCGCGACCGCTTCATGGCCCGTGTCTCCGTGGGGTACCCGAGCGTCGAGGCCGAGTTGCAGATGCTCGACATCCACGGCGGGGTCAGCCCGCTGGAGGACCTCCAGCCGGTGGCGCACGCGCACGAGATCGTGAAGCTGGTCGAGGCGGTCCGCGGGGTGCACGTCTCCGAGGCGGTCCGGCGGTACGCGGTCGAACTGGTCGCCGCCACCCGCACCCACCCCGACCTCAGACTCGGCGCCTCCCCGCGCGCGACCCTGCACCTGCTGCGCGCGGCCAAGGCCTCCGCGGCCCTCGCCGGCCGGGACTACGCGCTGCCGGACGACGTCCAGGCACTCGCCGTCGCCGTCCTCGCCCACCGCCTGCTGCCCACCGCCCAGGCCCAGCTCAACCGCCGCTCGGCCGAGCAGGTGGTGCTGGAGATCCTCCAGCACACGCCGGTGCCCGCCGTGCCGGGCCGGCAGAGCGGCTTCGGCGGCCTGGGCCGCACCATCCCGGCCTATCCCCAGCAGCCGCCGCGGAGTCTGTGATGAGCACCGGGGGGACCGCGCCGGCGGAGGCCGACCGCGGGGAGACGAGCGGGGTCCGTACGGCCCTGGCGGGTCTCACCACCCGGGGCCGCTCCTTCCTCGCGGCCGGGATCGCCGCCGCGGTCTGCGCGTTCGTGCTGGGCCTGAGCGAGCTGCTGCGGGTCGGCCTGCTGCTCGCCGTCCTGCCCCTGATCTGCGCGACCGTGCTGTACCGCACGCGCTACCGGGTGGCCGCGAGCCGCCGTCTCGCCCCCGCGCGGGTACCGGCCGGCAGCGAGGCCCGGGTGCAGCTGCGCATCGACAACGTGTCCCGGCTGCCCACCGGCCTGCTGATGCTCCAGGACCGGGTGCCGTACGTCCTCGGGCCGCGGCCCCGGTTCGTGCTGGACCGGGTGGAGCCGCAGGGCCGCCGCGAGGTGTCCTACCGGGTCCGCTCGGACCTGCGGGGCCGCTATCCGCTGGGCCCGCTGCAGCTGCGCCTGACGGACCCCTTCGACATGTGCGAGCTGACCCGCTCCTTCTCGGCGTGCGACACACTGACGGTGACACCGCGCGTGGAGCCGCTGGCCCCGGTCCGCTTCGGCGGCGAGGCCCAGGGGTACGGCGACGGGCGGCAGCGCTCGCTCGCCCTGGCCGGCGAGGACGACGTGATCCCGCGCGGCTACCGCTACGGCGACGACCTGCGCCGGGTGCACTGGCGGTCCACCGCGCGCTACGGCGAGCTGATGGTGCGCCGCGAGGAGCAGCCCCGGCGCTCCCGCTGCACCGTCCTGCTGGACACCCGCGGCGGTGCCTACGAGGGCGCGGGCCCGGACTCGGCCTTCGAGTGGGCCGTCTCCGGTGCCGCCTCGGTGCTGGTGCACATGCTGGAACGCGGCTTCTCGGTACGGCTGCTGACCGACAGCGGCAGCGCGGTGCCCGGCGAGAGCGCCGACGGGTTCGCGGGCACCGGCCAGGAGACCGCGGACGCGGCCGGGCTGATGATGGACACCCTCGCGGTGATCGACCACTCCGACGGCACCGGCCTGTCCCGGGCGTACGACGTGCTGCGCGGCGGCAACGAGGGGCTGCTGATCGCCTTCCTCGGCGATCTGGACGAGGAGCAGGCGACGACGGTCGCCAAGATGAGCCGGCGCAGCGGGGGCGCCGTCGCCTTCGTGCTGGACCCCGACACCTGGACCCGGGAGGCGACCGACGTGCCCCGCCCGGGCGACCGGCACGAGGAGCGGCTGCGGATGCTGCGCGAGGCGGGCTGGACGGCGCTGAGCGTGCCGCGCGGCGCCTCGATGGACGAACTGTGGCGGCAGGCGGACCGGGAACGTTCCGGCCTGGCCGCCGTGAGCGGGGAGGCGCGGGGATGAGCGGGCGGGCACGACTGGCGCTGTGCGCGGCTGCGGCCACCCTGATGGCCTCCTGCGCGCTGCTGCCGCTGGTCGCCGAGCCGACCTGGCTGCTGCAGCTGGTCCCGCTGGTGGCCGTGCAGACCGGGGTGGGCGCGGCGGCCCGGCGGGTGCCGCTGGGCCGGGCGCTGACCGTGGCGGCACAGGTCCTGGTCACGCTGGTGCTGCTGACGCTGGTCTTCGCCCGGCAGCACGCGATCGCCGGGCTGGTCCCCGGCCCGGACACCTTCCGGTACCTCGCCGAGCTGCTCCGGCAGGGCGCGGACGACGTCAGCCGGTACGCGATACCGGCGCCGCTCACCGACGGCATCAAGCTGATGCTGATCGGCGGTGCGCTGGTCATCGGGCTGCTGGTGGACGTGCTCGCGGTGACCTTCCGCAGCGCGGCGCCGGCCGGGCTGCCGCTGCTCGCGCTGTACTCGGTGGCCGCGGGTCTGTCCGACGGCGGCGCCGGCTGGCTGTGGTTCCTGGTGGCGGCGGCCGGCTATCTGATGCTGCTGCTCGCGGAGGGCCGCGACCGGCTCGCCCAGTGGGGCCGGGTCTTCGGCGGCGCGCCCCGCGGTCCGGGCGCCCCGGAGACGGGTGCCGTGGCGCCGGTGCGCACCGGGCGGCGGATCGGCGCGGTCGCGCTCGGCGTGGCACTGATGGTGCCGCTCGCCCTGCCCTCGATGCACGGCGGCCTGCTGGACGCGGCGGGCACCGGCGTGGGGCCGGGCCGCGGCGACGGGGGCACGATCTCGGCGGTCAACCCGCTGGTGTCGCTGCGCGACAACCTGAACACGAACGACGACCGCCAGGTGCTGACCCTGCGGACCGACACGAACGACATCTCGGACCTGTACCTGAGGATCGTCTCCCTGGACGAGTTCGACGGCACCACCTGGACGCCCGCCCAACGGCACATCGTCGGCGTGCCGGACAAGCTGCCCACGCCCGTCGGCCTGGGCCCGGACGTCAAGCGCGGCACGGTGCGGACGCTGGTCCGGGCGGCCGACTGGTACGCCCAGAACTGGCTGCCGATGCCCTACCCGCCGAACGAGGTGAAGGTCAGCGGCCGGTGGCGGTACGAGCCGGTCGGGATGACCCTCGTCGGCGACCGCGGCCAGACCACGCGCGGCGCGAGCTACCAGGTGACCAGCCTGCACGTACGGCCGACCGCGCAGCAGCTGGCCGCCGCGCCGCAGCCGCCGGCCGCGCTGCAGAGCGAGTACACCAAGGTGCCGGCCTCCCTGCCGAAGGTGGTGGAGCGCACCGCCAGGCAGATCACCGCGGGCACGGACAGCCACTACGAGGAAGCCGTCAAGCTCCAGGACTGGTTCGCCGTCACCGGCGGCTTCCAGTACGACACCTCGGTGAAGGTGGGTCACGGACCCGGCGCCATAGCGAACTTCCTGAAGCAGAAGGAGGGCTTCTGCGTCCACTTCTCCTTCGCGATGGCGGCGATGGCCCGCACCCTCGGCATCCCCGCCCGGGTCGCGGTGGGCTTCGCGCCCGGCACCGTGCAGGCCGACGGCACGATCGCGGTGACCCAGAAGGACGCGCACGCCTGGCCCGAGCTGTACTTCGAGGGCGTGGGCTGGACCCGTTTCGAGCCGACCCCGACCCGCGGCACCACGCCGTCGTACACCCAGTCGGACACCCCGGGCAGCTCGCTGCCGGAGGAGGCGCAGCCGTCCAAGGGCGCGTCGTCGGCGCCCTCGGCCTCGGCCGCACCGAGCGAGAGCTGCAGCAGTGACCTGCGCAAGCTCCAGGCCTGCGACAGCCCGTCCGCGGCGGCGGTCCCGCAGCACGACGGCAGCGGTACGGACTGGTGGGGCTGGCTGCTGATCGCCCTCGGCGCGCTGCTGGTCCTGGCGGTGCCGCTGTCGCCGCTGCTGTGGCGGCAGCGGGTGCGCGCACTGCGGCTGGGCGGGCACGCCCGGACCCCGGAGGGCGCGGCGGTCCACACCCTGGCGGCCTGGCAGGAGCTGACCGACAGCGCCTGGGACCACGGCATCGCGCCGGACGAGTCGCTGACCCCGCGCAGGGCCGCCGACCGGATCGTCCGGCTCGGGCACCTCGACCCGGCCGCCGGGACCGCCGTGCACCGCCTGGCGGACGCGGTGGAGCAGGTGCTGTACGCGCCCACGCCGCGCCCGGCGGCGGGGGCGGCGGAGGACGTGCGCCGGGTGACCGAGGGGCTGCGGGCCGGGGTGAGCACCGGGACGCGGCTGCGGGCGCTGTTCCTGCCCCGGTCCTCGGTCCGGGTGCTGTGGGCGGTGTCGGCCCGCTGGTCGGCGCTGCGGGCCCGGGCCGCGGCGGCCCGGCCGGGGGGGGGGCGGGCGGGGGGGGCGGGGGGGGGTAGGCCCGGGGTGGGGGGGGGGGCCCGGGGGGCGAAGGGTGAGGCGCCCCAGTCGGCTGG
>NZ_JBEYXJ010000120.1:0-23937 GCF_040645015.1 Streptomyces sp. NPDC046881
TCGCTCGCACCCCCTCTAGGCAGCGGCGCGTATCTCCATAATTTTGCGCCCGCCTTTTATAAGCCCGCCGCGGCTCGGGGGGGGCGGGGCCCGGCCGCTCCCGACACGAGACACTTCAGCCGATGATCCTGACGATGAATCCGTCGTTCATGCCGTCGAGGATGCGGTTCTTGCTGTAGAAGCCCTTCAGAATGGATCCACCAGCCTGGTTGTCTTCCTTGGCGATGGGTTTCACCGAGAAGTTGAACTTCCGTACCTCAGGGTCGTAGTCGTGTTCAGCAGCACCTTCATAGGTACTGGCGAACGGGTACTCGTCACAGTCCCGCGTCCCGCCGTGGGAGTACCCGTCCCCCCAGTAGCGCCTGCACTGCTTCTTCGCCGCGTTGCGGTTGTCCTCGTTCCGTTTCGCGCTCACTGTCCGGTGCAGCGGGGCCTTGACGGTCTGACCGGGCACTTTCTTAGCCGACATGTACGGCTTGGTGTCCTCCGGATGAGTGAACGCCGTCTTGATGTGCTGGGCTTCGGCGCGTTCCTCCGCGCCCGCCTTCGCACTCAGAGTCAGCGACGCGTAGTAGGCGAAGCTTGCCGCACCCTTCTTCGCCGGGTTTCCGCCACCGGTGGAGTTGGGCAGATAGGACGCAGCGTCCCATAGTGGTGCGAGCATGAACAGCTTGCCGCCTGTGTCGCCGCTCAGCTGCCAGGGAGCCGGCGGCTTGAAACTGACCGCCGGCTCGTAGACCGCGGCCAGCACATCCGCGCGTCCACTTCCCTGACCGGGCTTGGCGTTCATCGTGTGGTGAAACGTGCGCAGCGCTTTCAACTGCGTCCACGTCTTGGTGCCGGGCATGTTCCCGCCGTGCGTGAAGTGAGCGCCGGACGGCCAGGTCTTCGGGGTGGTTCCCTTGGTGCTGATGGGCATGGTCAGTGCCCCGGTCCTGCCGGTCACCTCGAAATCGGTGTAGTAGTACTGGTAGTCGATGGTGCGACTGTTCTTCGCGATCGTTCCGACGACGCGCAGGTTGAACATGCTGGCACCGGAGGGACGGCCGTTGACGAGCCATTCCTGCACGAACGAGGCGCCATCACACACGGCGAACCGCGACTTCACGAAGAACGGATTGTCGGAACCCAAGCCCTTCTTGCACTCGTCGAGCGTCATCTTCCGCGACGGTTCCGGTGCCGTCGCACCCGGCCCGGCCCCCGGCGCCCCCCTTGACTCATCGCTCGGCGACGCGTAAGCGGAGGCCCGACGCGACACGGGCGCATACGCGGCCGCCGGCCCCCTCGTCTCCTGCGCCAGCCGCGCGCCAGAATCGGCCCGCCCCGCCAACTGCTGCAACTCCTCGCGCCCCTGCGGAGTCGCCAGCTCCTGCAGCGACGACCTCACCTCACCGAGCGGCAGAACGTAGGACTCCACCCGCAGCTCGCCCCGCGGCTCCGCGCTCGCCAACGCGGGGGAGGCCGCCGACACCACGACGAGTGCCGTAAGTGCCGTCAGCAGCCTGCTGCCAGACGGCCACCATCTTGTACTCCCCATCTACGAACCCCCACACTCGTGCGCCGCCAGATCTCACCTCCAGCGGCTGGTCAACACACAGCCTTACGAACACCTGAGCGAAATCGTGTTTCATGAGTCGGACTTGTCCTGATCAGCACGACACTTTGACCGAGATCACCCGACCGTCAGCCCCCAGCCCACAACGGCAAACACAGCAGGTTCCAGTCACACGCACCCGCCATCCCATCAACTCAAGATCACCCCCGACCCTTTTCCGTCGCCTGCGGGTTGGCAGGCTGCGGCAGCACGGCCGACGACCCCGCTTCCCGCGCCGCGCACTCTGCACCGGCCCGGCGGCAGAGCCGCGGCGTGGAAGACGTGGGCCTGGCAGCGGTGCTCGATGCGGGCCTGTCGATCGGGGCCGGCTCGTCGGCCCCCGGCTCCGGGAAGGCCCGGAACAACTGCAGCGACGCCACCACGGACATCGCCCGGCAGGCCGGGGTCGAGGTGCTGGAGCCTCAGGTAACCGTCACAAGAACGCAGGAGCCTTCAACTGCCCCGTTGAGCCGGTTCCCGACCGGGACGGGCTGTGGAGCCTCGCGCCCTGGCACCTGAGGGCTCGGGCCTGCGGACCCTGGACTACAGCCTCCTCGCCGCGCCAGCGCCTCCACTGGGTTTCGCGGGCCAGGGGGGATCAAGCTGCCAGCGCCGGACGCCGCATAGCAGCGCCGGCTGGGCCGGCGCGGGTGAAGGTGCGCACCGTGCGCCTGACGCTGGACGGCGGCCGGGGACCGGTCCGCCGGCTGTTCGCGTGCGAGGGTCATTTTCCTGGTGCTCGTCGTCGGTGGCCTGTTCGACGGGTGGCGGCCGCGGGGTGGCGTCCGTGGTCAGCGTCGGCACAGGTCGGTCGATTGGCGGTGGGTGTGCCGCCAACTCTCACCCGCCGAGGGGTGTACAGCATCACGTGATGGCTGGTCACCTTATCGGCCGGGAGGGTAGGTTCTGGTCCGGCCGGTGATCACCGGCCGGAGATCACATGCCAGACCGCATGAAGTGGTGGAAGTGACCGCGCCGCCGATGTCTCTGCGGTCTGCAGAACGGGGAGTCCATGACCAGTTACCATCGCGCGTTCGCTGCTGTGGGCATGCTTGCCGCCAGTGCTGCGCTCGTCCTCGGCGCGAGTCCGGCCGGCGCCACCGGCTCGTCCCTTCCCTACGGGCCCGGTCCCCAGGACCACTACACCGTGCAGAAGCAGCCGGCACCGGGTACCTGCCACTACCGGCACGACCACGCACAGCCGCTGCCCGACAGCCACTGCACCCCCGGTGCGCTCAACCCGAAGGTCACCACCCGGACCCTCAAGGCCACCATCTGCAACCCGCACGGGTACACCTCGAAGATCCGTCCCCCGGCCTCGGTGACGGGCCGTGAGAAGGTCGCGAACGCCGCCTCGTACGGCTACAAGACCGACAAGGCGAGCCTGCACGACGCCGAGTACGACCACCTGGTCTCACTGCAGCTGGGCGGGGACCCCAACGACCCGCGCAACCTCTGGGTGGAACCGCCGAGCCCCGGACACAGGCCGGGCGCCGGCCCGAACAACGACAAGGACAAAGTCGAAACCCGCCTGCACACAGCCATCTGCAACGGACGAGTCACCCTCACAGCAGCCCAGCAAGCCATCGCCTCAGACTGGGTCACCGCCGAACAACGACTCGGTCTGAAGTAACAGCCACACCGTCGCCGGCCGCCGCTACCCCAAGGGTGCCCCAGCCGGCACCAACACCGACCTGACGAGCGATGCCCGCACGGTGGTGGTGGTCGCCCCACTCGCCCACCACCACCCGCACCCCACGGCGCCTACATCCCGGCGCCCGGCCCGACCGCGGTGAACTTGTTGGACGCCGAACGGAACGACCCCGAAGCACGTTGATACCGCCATATGTCCGCCGGCGCCGTGACTCCGAGGCGGCTGGCGGCCCAGCGATGAGTGCAGGGACGGCAGCCGGTGCGGCGCACTCGGCCCGGGCGGGGCTAGACCTCGATGTAGGCGACGACTACGACGGTGCGCAGCGCGGTGACGAAGTACAGGACGCGCACCTGCTCGATGTCGTCGGTGTATTGGCGCAGCCGGGGGCCGGCGGCATTGCCGGGGATCGGCTCGCCGATGTCGGGGTCGACGGAGATGACGACCAGGGCGCGGTCCAGGGCGTGGATAGCTGCCTCGGTGGTGATGTTCTCCAGCTGTTTGGCGGCGGAGTCGGAGAACGCGATCCGGGCGCGGCGCGGGCCGTTCTGTGGGGCCATCAGGCGACGGCCGGGCGCTGGCGGGCGAGCCGGGCGAGATGCTGCTCGCGCAGTTCCTCCCACGGGGTGCACTCCTCCACCGACGGCAGACCGTTGGCGGCGATGTCCTCCAGGACGCCGGCGAGCCGGTCGGCGTCGGCCCGGGTACGGGCCGCGTACGCGCGGACCGCGTCGGCGGCCGCGGGGTCCAGCTGCTGCCGGGCTGTGTCGGAGGGGGCCGGCTGGTCGCTCATCGAGGGCTCCATAGGGCGCGGAACGGGCGTGTCCCATCACGGTATCGCCGGACCCAGGCGAGCCGGTACCGCTTCAGCCAGTCATGCCCGAGGCCAGGGTTCGTGTGCGGGGACGGACACCGCCGGTCCGGCCCCACCCTCTGACTCAGTCGAGCTGTGTGCACACGCTCGCCCGCAGCGCGCGCCTGACCACCCACCCTGTGGTGCCCTCGCGTAGCCCTGACGACTTGCGGGTGCCAGACTCGCTGCCGGAGTCGTAGGCCAGGCGGACCCGGTACCAGCCGCCCCGGGCCTGGGAGGCATACACCGCGTCGCCTCGGTGGAGCAGGCCGAGGGCGGTGTAGCGGGTTCCGGGTCCGGTCCTCAGCCGTACGGCGTCGGTGACCTCGTAGCCGCACTTGCTGAAGTCCGCCCGCGCCGACGCGGTCGGGGGCTGTTCGGGGGTGCCGGCCGAGGCCTGCGGGATGGCCACGGCGCTGGACAGGACGGCGGCAACAGCCGCTGTGAGGATCAGTCGGGTCATGCCCGCCAAACCCGCCCCTGCGCAGTGCTGTTACGGCACGAGACGGGAGATCACCCGCGCGGGGCACGGCCGTGCCCCGGACCGGGGAGGGGATGGTGTGGTCCGGGGCACGGCATCCCGCTGGCCCCTACAGATGGCTCCCGGCCCGGGCGCCGGGGGGACGCCAGCGCGGCCGGCGCCCCCTTCACCGCTGGCGGCGGCTGTCCCGTCCCTCGCGGGGCGAACTCCTCCTGCAGCGCAGTCCCGGCTGGCTGACGGCCGGCCGGCCGTGGGTGGAAGGCCAGCTCTTACAGGGGGGAGGTGAGTTGGCGTAGCTGGACGACCAGGGAGGGGGTGGGGAGGGGGACGGTGCCGATTTCCGGGTGGTGCGGGCGCAGGATGTGGGAGTGGACCGGGTCCATGGGCGGGTTGAGTACCGGGGCGGTGGATCGGTCACCGCACAGGAGGTCGGGGGCGAACCGGTGGCGTACCAGTTCGGTGCGCCAGTAGTCGGCGTCGTGGTACTCGCCGCTGCGGGCGTGTTCGAGGAAGAGGCAGTACTCGGCGACGGGGTGGCCGACGCCGGCGGCGAAGCGCCACCAGAACCGGGCTCCGCTGCTGTCTCCGCTCAGGTGCAGCAGGCAGGCGAAGACGAGCGCGCCGGCCTTGTCGGCGTAGTGGCTGGTGATGAAGGCGGCGAGGTGCTGGTC
The DNA here is from genome assembly GCF_040645015.1 of Streptomyces sp. NPDC046881. NCBI lineage: Bacteria > Bacillati > Actinomycetota > Actinomycetes > Kitasatosporales > Streptomycetaceae > Streptomyces > Streptomyces sp. NPDC046881. Next base: position 5,251 of record NZ_JBEYXJ010000120.1, read on the forward strand.
GGCGTCGGGTCCGAGGGCCAGCAGACAGACGGCGTTCAGGTCCCACCAGGCCCGGTCGGCGTCCGGGGTGCGCTCGTCCTCGGGGGTGGTCCATTCGGTGTGGACGGAGGCGGTGTCGGTGGCGCGCTGGCCGGGCGGCCGGTGGCGGGCGGCCTGCCGGGCCCGCAGGCGGGCCTCGGCGGCGGTCATGTCGTAGGTGGCGTAGCGGTTGCGGGTGCGGGCCGAGGCGAGCAGGTCGTCGATGGTGCGGTGGTCTTCAGGCAGCGGGGTCATGAGCGGTTCTTCCCGTTGGGGTGCTCCGGGCAGCGGAGTTTGAGCGTGGCGGCGAGGCGTTCGCGGCCGGTGCGGAGCTGGGACCTTACGGTGGCTTCCTGGTTGCCCATCACCTCGGCGGCTTCGGCTGTGGTGAAGTCCATGCCGTAGTGCAGCAGGATCGCGTCGCGCTGCCGCTCGCTCAGGTCGCGGACGGCGGCGTACAGGGTGATGGCGTCGGTCAGCGTGTCGTACGGGTCTTCGACGTGGTCGGCGAGCGCGGCCTCGAAGGCGGCGGTCTCCATCAGCTCCGGGCGCCGCCGGCGCTTGCGGTGCATGTCGATGATGCGGCGTTTGAGGATCTTCCAGGCGTAGCCCTCCAGGTTCTCCATCTCCAGCATGCGGAGCCAGTGGTCCATCATCAGGTCGAAGGTCAGGTCGACGGCCTCCTCGGCGTCGGCGTCCGAGCCGAGCTGGAGGTAGGCGTAGCGCATGTAGTCGACCCGGCGCTGCTGGTGGAACGCCCAGTACGACATCTGTGCGGCGACGTCCCACTGGTCGATCGGCACCGCGCGCGGCGCGCCCACGGCGCCGCCGGTGTCTTCCGTTCCCCCCTCGTTGCTCACGACGCCTCCTGGTCCGACTCGGTGGTACGAGCCGGGGTGCGGGCGCCGGTCAGCTGAGTGATGCCGAAGCGGACGCCGGCGGTGAGCAGCCGGCGGCATCCGCGGACCACGTCCGGGCCGAACACCCTGAGGGCGAGCGCGATCTCGAACAACCACGCGGCAGCGGTCTGCTGCACGGGTCCTCCCCTGTACCTGTTCCATTCCAGGTGCCGCACCGCCTCACCCCCCCGGCACCGGAGACGACAGCCGCCTCCACCCAACCAAGCGCCTCAGGCGGGCGAAACGTGCAGCCGAACCCCCGAAAAAGTTACGGTCAGTATCGAAATGATTGCGGCAAGTTCAATCATCGACCAACAGGCCGAGCGGCCGCCCGGGCCCTACTCTCCCGAACTACGGAGAAGGAACAAGTAGCACAGCGTGACTGCACGGCCGGGCGCGCAAATGTTGTCTTGACAACAGTTGTCGCGGCACTCATGGTGGAGGGGTGACATCTTCCACCAGCGGCTTGCGCGACCACCTCGGCTACTGGCTTCGCCGGCTCTCCGACGAAGTCCACGGCCGCTTCGAACGGGAACTCGCCGAGCACGACGTGACCGTCTCCCAGTGGGCGGTCCTGATCACCCTGTACCGAGGCGACGCCACCACCACCCGCGAGGTGGCCCGCTTTATGGGCATCGATGCCGGCGCGGTTTCCCGCCTGGTCGACCGCCTGGCCGCCAAGGGGCTGACGACCCGACAACCGGACCCTGCCTCCCGCCGCACCGTACGACTGACGCTCACCGACGCCGGCCGCGACCTGGCCCCCAAGCTGGCAGAGATCGCCGACCGCAACGACGCCCACTTCTTCGCCGCCCTGGAACCGGACCAGCGCCGCCAGCTGGAGTCCTGGATACGCCACCTCGTCGGGGAAGCCCACCCAGAGCCCCCCGCACCACCCACCCCTTGAAAGGCACCACCGTGAGCACCACCCCCACCACCGCACGCTCGGTCACCAAGACCGTCACCATCGAGCGCGCCGCGGCCGACGTCTTCGCCTTCCTCGCCGACGCGTCGAACTGGCCCGCCTGGGCGATCGTCAACGTCAAGGCCATCGAGCCCACCGACGAGCCGGACTGGTGGCTGATGACCACCCCGCACGGCCCCGCACGGCTCCGCATCCGCAGCAACGCCGAACTGGGCACCCTCGACCACGACTACGTCGAGGAGCAGGCGTCCTGGCAGGTCCCCGCCCGCGTCGTGGCCAACGGCACCGGATCTGAATTCCTGATCACTTTCTTCCAGCCCCCAGCCTTCACCGACGCCTTCTTCGACGAGCAGGTCGCCCTGGTCGACACCGAGCTCGCCACCCTCAAGCGCATCTTGGAAACCGGCGCGTGAGCCTGCCCCACTCACGACTCGCCGAGGCGGCCGACCACCTCACCGAGCAGCGCGCTGCTGTTACGGCGCGAGCTGGGAGATCACCCGCGCGAGGCACGGCCGTGCCTCGGACCGGGGAGGGGGGTGGTGGTCCGGGGCACGGCTCCCACCGGCCGCGACAGGGGGCGCGCGGTCGGCGGGGTCTAGGTCACCACCAGGAGCAGCAGCGAGACCAGGCTGCTGGTGACGACGACCAGGGCGAGGGTCGCGACCGCGTCACGGGTCACGGCGCTGCCCGGGGGTGAGTGTCGGGTGTGATCGGCGACGGGTTGGCGAGGGCACCGAGGCTGGTGGTCCACTCGCGTCCGCCGCCGGCTGGCGCGAGCCAGGCGACCGGGTGGGAGGTGTCCGGGGTGGGGGCGACCGCGCGGAGGATGCCTCTGCGGCCGGTGGCGGTGTCCTCCACGGTCCGGCCGATCCAGGGATGGTGACGGTGCAGCAAGGATGTGGTCGTCCTAGGCACGGCCTGCCCTCTGCGCCTGCGCCGCGAGGGGTGCCCACGAGTAGCAGACCTGGACGCCCCGGTCCTGGAGCCAGCGGACTTCGCGGTGGCGCAGGTCGGCCGCCGAGTCCGGGGCGATGGCTGCCAGGTGCAGCCCTGCCGGGGACGGTGGCGGTGTCCTAACGCCAGTGGCCAGCCGAGGCGGAGGTAGGCGCGGGCGCGGGCGGTGGCCCGCGGGTCGGTGGTGCTGATCGGCTCCATGGCCGATAACCCCAAGTGATCACTCGGATACGGGAGATGACGCATCCGAGGATGGAGGCGGCAGACGGCTGTGCCCCCTAGAAAAACTAGGGGTCGATTCCCTCCAATGTCTGGACAGACCGGGGTGAGTTGGTCTCAGCTGACGAGTTCCAGGTGCCGGATCAGCCCGCTCAGCGCCGAGGCCTGCGACGGCGCTCCCACCCGGGCGAGATCGCTGATCAGGGCGCGGGACATGGGGTCGGCGTACACGTAGTACGGGGCGTCCGCCGCCGCCTCGCGCAGCTGGACCACGGCCGCCGGGCTCTGCCCCATCCGGTGCAGGGCCCGGGCCCGGTCGATCGCGTACTGCGTGCGCCGCTCCCGGCTGGGCACGTCCCCGATGTGGACGTCGCGGACGCGGCGCAGGCCTGCGTCGGGCTGTCCTACCTCCACCCCGGCCTCGGCCGCGTGCACCGCCACGACCCCGCGCCCGAACACGGTCTGCTGCTCCATGTCGTACCACTGGTCGCCAAGGCGGTCGGAGTCCTCCAGCGCCGCGTCGATCCGTGCCCACGCGTCGTCCCCACGGCCGCCGCGGGCGTGCGCGATCGCGCACCGCAGGTGCAGCGCTCCGCGCAGCGACACCGCCTCCTGCCGGGCACGCCGCCCGACGGTGAGCGGCTCCAGGTCCCGCAGGGCAGCGTCGGCGACCGCGACGACCTCCCGCAGGGATGCCTGGTGGTTTCGTGTGCAACCATGTGTTCTACGGCCTGATGCACCTGCTGGCCACCGAGGGCAAGCAGCGGCGTGGCGGCTTCGTCCACATCCCGCACACCTCTGAGATGCCCCGCGCGGTGAAGGGCCAGGTCCCCTCGCTCCCGGTCGACGCCTCGGCGAAAGGACTCCGCGTCGTGCTGTCGACCGCGCTGGCCCACGAGTCGGACATCGCGGTCGCCGCCGGAGCGACCCACTGACGATCCCGGCCTGCGCAGGTGAACGGTGGCCGTCGCCCCGGCGTGGCGGCCACCGGTCACCCCTTCCCGTAATTCGCAGCGCTTCTGCGCCTGCAACGTCCGGTGGGGCCGGCAGGACGCCTACCTGCGACTGACGGATCTGAAGTGGCCCGGCCCCCGACCCCCTGGAAGTGCTCAGTCCCCGGCCAGCCGTGATGGCGTAGGGCGGGGCCAAGCCGGCCGGCTGAGGGGCATTGTGCGGCAGGGCCCGGCCGGGGCGCGCTGGACGTTATGCGGCGGGTTCGTAGGTCAGGGTGGCGTTGGGGCAGTCGGCGGCGTAGTCCAGGAGGGCGTCGCGCTCAGCCGGATCGACGGACAGGTTCCAGCGGAGTTTGGTCTCCACCCACTCGCCCAGGTACTGGCAGCGGGCGGCCGGGATCGGCATCCAGTCGGCCGGGTCCTTGTCCGCCTTCTGCCGGTTGGAGCGGGCGCTGACCGCGACGAGGGTGGTGTCGCTGTCGAGATCGTTGGCGTAGCGCTTGCGGCGCTCGGGGCTCCAGCTGTGGCCGCCGGAGTCGTGGACCTCGGCGAGCGGGACGAGGTGGTCGATGTCGATCTTGCCAGGGCCTGAGCCGTGGATCTCCTTGGCGTCGTAGTAGGAGTACCAGACGCCGCCGGTCAGCTTGCAGCCCGGCCCGACGTCGGGGTCTTCGATGGCCTCGTTGATCAGGACGTCTTTGTCGGCCGGGCAGCCGTTGCGGTCGAGGTCTTTCCAGTGGGGGTAGAGCTTGTCCCGGTCGTAGCCGGTGCGGATCTCGGGCTCGACCGGGAGGGAGGCGATGCCTTCCAGCAGGCGGATCTGGTCGGCGTGAGCAGGGCTGGCAGTGGTGGGCGCGAGAGCGGCCAGGGCCATGACGACCGCGACCACAGCGCGCCTGTTGTTGGTGATCACGCCGTTGTTGATAGCGGCGCCACGTCCGCGTCAGGCGGTGCCGGCGGGTCGTCTCACCTGGGCGGGCGAAAGGGTTCACCGCAGAAACGATCACCTGTCGGCCATCCGGAACGCGGCACAGCAGCGAGGCGTCGAAGGTCTCTGCCGGCCACTGACCGGTAGAGAAATGGAACGTTCAAAGCGCCTGCACTGCGCACTGAGTGTGCGTCAATTTCGCGTTCACCGATTCACCGGGAGAAAGGGTGAGCGAGGGGCCGTGAGGGACTGCTTTCGGCCTCTGCTGGGCCGGGGCGGAGTTGTCAGGGACGCCTGTGTGACTGGAGCGGTGCGTCGACGGCAGAGAGAGTGCCGACCCCGGCAAGAGAAGCCGGGGTACAGGGCTTTGAAACCTGCTGCGCACGGGTGACGAGAACCATGCGGCCGTCACTTTAAGTACTCATTTGAATACGGTGCGCTATTCGACGGCTCCCGCACCGCCGCCCCGTGCGGCCGCCAAGCCAGCCAACCCCGCGAGAGCAGCCACAGCTGCCCGGATCGCAGACTCGAACACGCAAGCCGGTCAGCCGGTGGCGCCCGTCGGTACCGGCAGCGCTCCCTCCAGCCCGCCGCTCACCCCCAACACCGCCTCACCCAGCGAGGTTCGGGGGACGCCATCACTGCACCGCAGAAAGGACATCCGCATGCATCGCATCCTGACCCGGCTCCTCCTCGTCGCCGGCATGCTCGGCGCACTGCTCGGCGGAGCCGTGACCACGACCACGGCCAACGCGCAGGCCCTGAACACCCACATCGTCAACATCAAGACCGGCGGCAGTCTGCTGCCGCACAACTGGGGCGACGGATTCCAGGACGGATGGGTGCACTACGTCTGGGACCGCGGCCAGACCCTCGGAGCCGACCAGTGGGAGTTCGAGCACCTCGCAGGCTTCGTCTACATCATCCGCAACACCAAAACCGGCATGTGCCTCAAGCCCGGCGCTCCCTGGTGGAACAAGCCGCGGGTCACCGAGGGTACCTGCGGAACCGGCCTGGAGTTCCAGTGGGAACTGACCCAGCGCCCCTTCGACGGCGCGTACAAGATCTACAGCCGCTCCGCGCGCCAGATCATGACCCCGTACTACGGCAACGGCTTGGGCGAGGTCGTCGTCCTCGAACCGGACAGCAACGCCGAGAAGGTCTGGTGGTCCATCGACAACCTCTGACCCAGCCACCCCATCCCCCAACGACACCCTGACGCCTACACGGCCGCGAGCAGCCCCCACCTCCTGTGGAGCGGGGCTGCTCACAGCCACGGTGCAAGGCGGGCCGCCCCCGCACGAGGCCACCCACCATGGACACGTCCGGCTCATGGGCCGGCATCACCTACCGCCGGCCGAGGAGGTCAGTCGCGGTGGCCGCCGCGGTGGTCACCGCCGCGGTGCCGGTCGTCACCGCGGTGGCCGCGGTCATAGCCCCAGGACACCTCGTCGACGAACCGGTCACGGTGGTTGCGCAGGGTCGCGGTGTCGGAGCGGTTGTCCCACACGTAGTGGCGGCGGTCCTGGTACAGGTCCGTCCTGATGTCATGGCCGATGCCGGTGTGGATCCGGACGGTGGCGCGGCCGGGCAGGCGGTAGTGGTCGAAGGTGTAGGTGTGGTCGTCCTCGTCGGAGAGGGTCCAGCCGTCCAGGTTCACCGCCCGCCGGGAGTCGTTGGTGATCTCCACCCACTCCTTGTTCAGGGAGCGGTTGGAGCGGTCGTCGCGGCCCGGGGAGTCGTACTGCACGTCACTGATGTACACCACCGGATGGTGGTGGTGGTCGGCGGCCGACGCCGGCAGCGCCGCGACCCCGACGACGACGGCGGCCACGGCAGCAGCGGCGGTCATGCGACGGACGGAAGAAGAAACGGACACGAGTGGTCCCCCTTCAGGTGCGCACCCGGCCGGGCCCACGGAGGCATCCTCCGGCCCGACATGGTGCGTTGTGCTGTGTGCAGCCGGCCGGCCGCACACCCACACCCTGCAACCCGCACCTTCACCGCCGTGAGGGAAACGCGAAGGCCGTTACCGTTTCACCATATTTCGATGACTGTAGCCTGCATCGACCATTTATGGCTTAGATGCCCCAGATTGATGCCTCGTCGAGTGCCGGTCCCGCGTGAGCACTGGTATGCGGACGCAGACCACCGGCACACGCCACCCCACCACGGCGCAAGCACTCACCCGAAAGTGAGTAACAGCCCCGTCCCCCGGTTTCAGCGATGCGGGGCTGGACGCCGGGGCGGCCAAGAGCTGGCCAGTCCGGACTCGCTCATCTGAAGGAACATCGACGGGGACCGATCTCGACCCGCTCGCCGGCGCGGGTGACGATGTCGCCGATGGACTCGGGCGCCGCCCTCCATCACGGTGCGTCAGCGCTTGTACAGGCGGCGCCTGGTCTTCGCCCCGGGCCGCGGCGGCGGTCCGGTGCTGGTGCAGTCCCGGCGCGGCGCGCTGATCCAGGACCGGTTCCCGGATCTGGTGGCGGCCGCCGAGCGGTTTCTGCCCGGCGGCCTGGTCCTGGACGGCGAGCTACTCGTCGTTCTGCACGGCGGCGAACCGTCGTTCGAGGCCTTGCAGCGCCGGACCGCCTCGCGCGGGCGTAGCGCCGTGCGGCTCGCCGCCGAGATGCCCGCGTACTTCGTCGCCTTCGACGTCCTCCAGGCCGGCGGTGAGGTGCTGCTGGCGGAGCCGTACACCGCGCGGCGCGCACGGCTGGAGCAGCTGTTCACCGAGGACGGCGTAGCTCCGCCGTGGCTGCTGTGCCGGGCCACCGACGTCGTGCAGGTGGCGCGGGAGTGGCTGACGACGTGGACGCAGCAGCCCGGGGTCGAGGGCCTGGTGATCAAGGGCCGGGCGCAGCACTACTTGCCCGGGGTGCGCGGCTGGTTGAAGGTCCGCCGCCGGGACACCACCGAGGCGATCGTCGGCGCGATCACCGGGACCCTGGCACGGCCCGGGAGTCTGCTGCTGGGCCGGTACGACGCGGTCGGCGCCCTGCGCGCGGTCGCCCGCAGTACTCCGCTGCGCCCTGAGACGGCCCGGCATCTGGCCGCAGTGGGGCTCACCGCGGCCGGGCCGGGACATCCCTGGGAGGGGGTCCGGTTCACTGCGTCCTGGGGCTCGCGGACCCCGCTGAACGTCCTTCTTGTCGAGCCGAGCTTGGTGGCGGAGATCGAGGTGGACACCGCCCAGGACCGGGGAGTCTGGCGGCACCCGGTACGGGTCGTACGGCTCCGCGACGACGTGCCGCCCGGCAACGTCACCAAGTTCGGTGAAGGGGCGGTGTCGGCCGCCGGGTGACAGCCAGCCGACCGGCTCATGCCAAGACCTGCCGGGGCCTGGTACCAGCGGCCGACGGCCGCCCAACGCGTTGCAGGAGCAGGGGTGTCGGGCGCGGGCGGTCGCGCCCGAGAGCACAGGGCACCACGGTCCGGGCACAGAAGCACCAAGTCGGTCCGGAAAGCAGTTGAAAGCGCTATAAAGTTCCGTGCACTTGCACAGCTCCATGAGGGGGATTCTTTTGCGCGCTCGTCTTGCTGCCTCGGCCCTGGCGGTTGCCGTCGCCGGCGTCTTCTTCAGCGCACCGGCCGCGTCCGCAGCGACCCTGCCGTCGACCAACACCGCTCACCACTGCATCCACCACACCACCGGGGTGTGCGGCTGGACGCACCACCAGAAGCCCGCGGACAAGTACGAGACCGCGAAGTGCAAGGACGCTTCCCTGTCGTACTCCCGGCACTCACAGGGCACCTGCTCCCACCACAAGGGCGTCCGCTACTGGTTCAAGTAGAGGGAGCCGCTGCAGCTCCGGCCTTCTTCCTCAACCAGAGCAGTGTGTCGTTGAGGAGCGGTTGAAGGTCTAGCACAGGCATCCGGGCCCGGCCTTCCAGGAGGCCGGGCTTCGCTGTCACCGGTGTCCGGACGAACTCGTAGTGACGCCCGGACTGGTTCTCCGGAACTCGCGAGGCGGCGGAGCCCAGCGGGAAGCAACGGGGCGTCCGGCCTGTCGGCACACTGTTTCCAGGAGCGCAGGGACCCGGCACGCGAGAGGTCGGCCGCCCAGGTAGAGGCCGAAGTCCGGTCGGGAGGCCATCTCAGTGACCGCCCTGCGTCTTCTACCGCTCGTCGGGCCACGTGGCCAACACGTCTCCGCTCTCCAGATCGGTGAGACTTATGCGAGCGTCGGGCATGCTCTGATATTCGCCGACCCAGCGTCGGAACTTGTCCCGGGCCACCTCCTGGCGGTCCCACCAGCCGTGCTGCACCGATCGGCCGCCGGTAGCGAGCATCAGGTGATAGCGGCCGGAATGCGCCATACGACGAAGCTTCCGAGGGGCTGTCCCCGGGACGCGGCCGCCCGCAGCTGTACATCCGGGATCGGCTTGCACCGTGAGACGGCTCATGAGGCGTGGCGGAAGGGCATGACGGCGGCCGGGCCGATGCAGGCGCGGCCGAACTTGTCCCGAATGCGGTCCATGGTCTGTTCGGCAACGAGGCGGGACTCGCGGGCGGTATCCAGGCTGATCTGCTGGGCTGCCTGGGCGGCGTCGATGAGGTCCTCGGCTTTCAGGACGATCCCGGTCAGGCGGGCGCGCTGCAGGCCGGCGGCGTCCATCAGCTGGTAGGCGAGGGTGCGCAGGTCGTCGTCGTGGGCGGAGGGTTCGGGCAGGCGGCGGGTCTTGTCCCAGCTGGTGCCGCCCGCGAAGCGCAAGGTGAGGGTCAGGGCCTGGGCGGCCTGGCCGCGGCGGCGCAGCTGGTGGCCGAGCTGGACGACGAGGTCGAGGAGGGCGGCCCGGACGGTGGCGCCGTCCAGGGTGTGGTGGGTGAAGCGGTGGCGTACGACGGCGGAGGCCGGCAGGGCGCGGGGGACGACGGGCCGGGGGTCGATGCCGCGGGCGCGGTCGGCGGCGACCCGGCCGGCCTTCTTGCCCAGAAGGCGCTGCACCGTGGCCGGGGAGACCACGGCGAGCAGGCCGATGCTGTGGATGCCGTAGTCCCGCAGGACGGCGGCCTGACGGGGGCCGATGCCGTGCAGGTATTCCACCGGCAGCGGATCGAGCCAGTCGGTGACCTCTTCCGGGGCGATGGCGAGGACACCGCCTGGACCGGTGATCTGGGCGGAGGCGGTCGCGGCGACCGTGATCGTCGGGGCGATGCCGATCCTGAGGTCGACGCCGAGCCGAGAGATCGACCGGATCCGCAGGATCTCTCCCAGGTGAGCGGCATCGGTGCCGTGATAGCGCAGCGCGCCCTTCAGCTCCACCAGAGCCGCGGTGGGCGGCAATGCCTGTACGACCGGGGACAGGCCTGCCAGCAGCTCCAGCACCTGCCGGTAGGTCTCCTCCGGCAACCGGTCAGGGCAGCGCACGTGCATCACCGTCGCATCCGTCGTCCTCCGGCTGCCTGCGTCGTTCACGGTGCTCACCTCCTGCCCCTCACGTTATCGAACATAAAATCGAACACGCGAGTGCGGAGGCATGATCATGGAAGTAGAATCAAAAACATGTTCGATGACCTGCCGCCGGACCTGGAGCGGCTGCGCACCTTGCGGGTATGGCACGCGATGTGGCTGGCGCGCATCGACCGCAAGATCGTGCAGCTGGTGCAGCGGCAGGCCGAGCAGGAGCGCGGCCGACGATCCAGGCCGGCCGCGCCGGACTGGATCGTCGAACTCGGTATCGGGGTCAGCCGGCCGCCCGTGCAGGTCCATCGGGGCAGCTGCTACATGGCGGGCAAACGGCGCCGGCCCGTCGGTGCGGATGAGGCTCGGCGTCTGCTCACCGACGGCACCAGCGCGTGCAGTCACTGCCGCCCCGACACCGCTCTCGGCATCGCCGGCTTACCCAGCCGCGGCCGCCCGGCGCCGTGTCACTCCTGTGACGGGACGCGGGCAGCGATCTCCTTGGCCCAGCGCCCAGCCTCCGGCACATGGGCCCCGTACTCGGCCGCAACACGGCGCAGCAAGGTCAGCAGGTCGTGCGCCTCGTGAAGCGTGAGCAGCGGCAGTCGCTCGCCTGCTGTCTCCATCGGCGCGAATTCGATCTCGTCCAGATCCAGGTGCTCGTGGTCGTCCATGACCGTGGCAACTCTGTGCGTCCCGCCCCGGTCACGCGCCCTGGCAGCAGGCGCGCGACAGCCCCGGTCGGCGTGGCCGCCGGCCGGGGCTGAACCCGTGAAGGGTGTGGTCATGAAAGGGTGGTCGCCTATGCGGCGAAAGGCTCTGCGGGGCTTCAGCCGAACGATCGTCCCCGCAGGCAATAGGTGAGGCCCGGGGACACAGTCCCCTTCACCACCACGCCTCCTACAACCGCAACCGCCCGCTGGGCATTCCCCGCCGTCGGGCGGCGCACGGGTCGCAGGGTTGGGTCAGTGCACGGATCCCGGGCTCAGGCGCTGCGAGGCCGGCGGCCGGCTGCCTTCCCTGCAGCCGGCTTCTTCGCCGCGGTCTTCTTCGCCGGCTGCTTCTTCGCGGCGGCCTTCTTCGGCTGCGGCAGCTCGTGCACCTCGGCCGGTCCGGCACGCTCACCGCGGGAGGCCTTCGCTTTCGACACCGATTCCTGCAACGCGGCCATCAGATCCAGCACGGCGGCCGGCTGCTCAGGCTCCGGCGCCTGCGGAAGCGGCTTGGCCTCACGCTTCGCCTCGATGAGCTGCGCGATGGCCTCGGTATAGCGGTCCTGGAACTCAGGGCCCTCCAGCTCCTCCACCGTCATGGTGTCCATCAGAGCGAGCGCGCCCTCGATCTCCGCCTCGGACACCTCGGTCGGCGGTGGGAGCAGTTCGGTGGGGTCGCGGATCTCGTCGGGCCAGCGCATGGCGTGCAGGACCAGGACGTCGTCGCGCACCCGCAGCAGCCCGAGCCGTTCCCGGCCGGACCATGCGTATTTGGCTACGGCCACCTTCGACGAGCGTGACAGGGCCTTGACCAGGAGTTTGTACGGTTTGGCCGCGACCTGGCCGGCGGGCTGGAGGTAGTAGCCGTCGGCGATGCGGATCGGGTCGACCGACTCCAGGGGGACGAACGCGTCGATCTCGATCGCCTTGGCGGTCGGCAGGGGCAGGTTGCTGAGGTCCTCGTCGGTGATCGGGATGACCTGCGTCGCGGTCAGCTCGTATCCCTTGCCGATCTCTTCCTGGGAGACCTCGCGGTCCTCTAGCTCGCATACCTTGCGGTAGCGGACCCGTCCCTGGTCGGGCAGGTGGTACTGGTGGAAGTGGATGCTGTGGTCCTCGGTGGCGCCGACCACGTTGATCGGCACGGTGACCAGGCCGAAGGAGATCGCGCCGGACCAGATCGTTCGGGGCATGACCCACCTCTCGTACTCACCCCGAGCTCCTCCAGCGTAGGAACGCCGTCGGCGGCCCGCATCTGTCCGCATCACCGCGTCCGGCCCGCGCGGTGGTGTTCAGACGGCCCGTGATCAGGCCACCCGTTCGGCTCCGTGTGCATGCGCTGCTGAGGGGCACTCCGCTGGATGCGTTGTGAATGCCCTCCGGGTGAGGGTGTCGCGGCCGGTCCCCGAGTTCGGTCGCGATACCCATCGGGTGCCGGCCTGGAACGACGGCGAGCATCCGAACGGGGTGTGACCGACAAGTACCGCAGCTGGCTGACCACGCGATCCGCAAAAGAAGGTGAGCCGCTCCCGTACGAGGCGACCCACCATGGACACACCCGGTGCATGGGCTGGCGTCACCTACCGCCGGGCGAGGTCGTCACCACGGTGGTGACCCCAGGAGACCTCGTCGACGAACCGGTCACGGTGGTTGCGCAGGGCCGCGGTGTCGGAGCGGTTGTCCCACACGTACGCCCGCCGGTCCTGGTACAGCTCCGCCTTCCTGTCGCGGCCGATGCCGGTGTGGACGCGGACGTGGCGCGGCCGTTCAGCTGGTAGTGGTCGAAGGTGTAGGTGTGGCCGTCCTCGTCGGAGAGGTTCCAGCCGTCCAGATTCACCGCCCACCGCAAGTCGTTGGTGAGCTCCGCCCACTCGCCGTTCAGCGAACTCGTGCAGCGCACCGGTGCGGCGGGCGGGAGTGCACTGCATCATCGGCGCGCGAACCGGTGCGCCCGATGAATCGCACCGAACGCTGCAGATGCAGGGATTTCCTGCACTCCCTAACCCGATGGCGCGCACCGGAGTGGAGTCCAGCCGATGCGCACCACCGCGGTCTCCTCTCTCCGAAGGGACTCCACTCCCCACCCAACCGCCGCTGGTCCGCGCCCGGGTGCGCGGTCGAGTTCACCGTGACCACTCATCCCCGGCGGCGGCCCCGCGCGGCGCGCCACAGGTTCGGCCGGCCACCGGGGGACTGCCGTGAGCGGGAGCGGCGCCAGACGGGCTCTCCTGACACGTGACCGGTACTCGCTCGTTGTCCGCGGACAACAAACTTCAGCGTCACGCGTTTTGTGGGGTTTCCGAGGCGGTAGAGGCGAGTAAGGTAGCGCCATGACCGCGCCATACGACCCGACCGATCGGGAAAAGGTAGTAGCGAAGCTGCCTGCTGACCTGCGCAAGGAGCTGAAGGTTCGAGCAGCGGAGCTGGACAGAGACATCCAAGACGCCGTCACTGAGGGGGTCGAGGCCTGGCGTAAAGCGAAGCCCCGCCCGGAGGTTGACACCAGCGGTGGCTCCTCGTTCTCGACCTATCTCCCTACCGGGCTGTATGGCCGCCTCAAGGACGTCTGTAAGAAGCGAGGGATCTCCTACAACCAGGGCATGGCCCAGGCCATCCGCCTGTGGCTGGACAGCAACCCCTCCCCCCGGCCGAAGCCGGCCCGAGTCACGGGAGCCCGACGGGTCATCTTCGGCAACCAGAAGGGAGGGGTGGGCAAAACGTCGGTTGCTGCCGGCACGGCACAGGCCCTCGCCGAGTCCGGACACCGCACCTTGCTCATCGACTTCGACCCGCAGGGCCACCTGACCGTGCAGCTCGGCCACAAGATGCTGGACATCGACAGCCCGAGCCTGGCCAAACACATGCTCGGTGAGGCGAAGGGCGAACTCCGTGACTTGCTCGTCCCGATAAAGGGGGGCGACTTCGAGGACCACCTCTGGCTGCTGCCGTCCTGCAAGGACGCCTTCCTCCTCGACGCCAAGCTGGCCACCAGCCGCTACGTCCGGGTCAAGGAAACCGCCCTCGAGAAGGCCCTTGAACAGCTGGAGAAAGAGTTCGACTTCATCGTCGTCGACTGCCCTCCCAGCCTGGGCTACTCGATGGACACCGCGCTGTACTACTGCCGCACCCGTGAAGGCGAAGAGGACAACACCTCCGGCATCGTGATCGTCGTCCAGGCCGAAGACTCTTCTGCAGACGCCTTCGACATGCTCGACGACCAGATCCAGGACCTCACCGGCGACCTGGACGTCGACATCTCCATGCTCGGATTCGTCGTCAACCTGTACGACGCCCGCAAGGGGTACGTGGCCACCTCCTCACTTGAAGAGTGGCGAAAGATCGGCGATCCGCCCGTCATCGCTGTCGTTCCAGAGCTGAAGGACCAACGGGAGGCGGTCCGGGTGAAGCAGCCGCTTCTTGTGCATGCTCCATACGGGGAGCAGTCGGAGGTCATGCGCACGGTGGCTAGGAGGATCAGCGCGTGAGCAGCATCGCAGACAAGCTCGGGACCGGATCGTCGTTCGGTCAGCGCCGAGAACGCAGCGCCCGGGGCAGGGCTAAGGCCATCACCGAGGGTGAGATTCCCGCCTACGAGCTCGTGCGTCTGCGGCTGGATGAGGTGTCGCCCACGCCTCTCAACCCGCGGCGTAACTTCGGCACTGATGAGGAGCTGACGCGGTTCGGAGAGGAACTGCGTCAGGTCCAGCTCGCAGCATGCGTCGTGGTCACCCGCCACGCGTATCTGGCACTGTGGCCCGATCACGAAGACCGCATCGGGGCTGCCTTGCACGTCCTGGTCAATGGTGAGCGCCGCTTCCGCAGTGCTGCGCACGTAGGGCTGGAGTCCCTGGACTTTGTAGTCCGAGATGAGCTGGCGTCTTCGCGTGAGAGGTTCATAAAGCACCTGCTGGAGGAGAACCTCAGCCGCGAGGACTTCGACGTCATTGAGCGTGCGCGCGGCGTTGAGCAGCTGGTGAGTGTCTGCGCGGAGGAGTCGGAGCGTGGTGCCCGTGCCCGAGCGGCTGAGCAACTCGGGAAGGACCGGTCCTGGGTAACCAACCAGCTCATCTTGCTGACGTTGCCGGTTGAGATTCAGACGATGCTGAGCGCCGGCACTATGTCTGAGCGTGACGGACGGCTTCTGGCTCGCCATTTGAAGGACCACCCGGGACTCGATGCAGCTGAGCTGTTGGACTACCACCAGGAGACGAAGGACGCCGCTGCTCGGGCCAAGGCCCTTGAGAAGGAAGCGGTGGCGGCGGCGCGGGAAGGCTTGTTGTCCGCGGACAACAAGCCTGAAGCATCGACCGAACGACCGGGTCCGCTGGCCACTCCGTTGTCCGCGGACAACAAGTTGAAGGTGCCGGCGCAGACGAAACTGGGAGGAGGCGAGCCAGCACTGCCTCCGGCTGACGCAGACAGGTCACCCGGAGACGATCAGCAGGACTCGTTGTCCGCGGACAACGAACACGCGGAGAACAGCACCCATACGGTCGCTTCGGATGGCAGCACGAGCCAGCGCTCCCAGTCGACGGTGGCTCCGGACGCCGACGAAAGTGACAGTCAGCAAGACCAGTCAAAGGTGAAGAAGTTTCCGTACCACGACGGCGTGGCGGCAGGACACCTGCTTCTGTTCAAGATGCCGCCAGAAGAGCGCGACAAGGTGTGCGACCTGCTGCTCCGTGACCGAGAGAAGCGAGCGACCAACGCAAGCTGACGGAGGTTGCCGCCTCGCACACCGGCTACAAGCCCCCTGGGACACAGCGAAGGCCCGTACCCCCATGAGAGGTACGGGCCTTCGCTGTGTCCCTGGATACCCAGGTGACGGGTACATCCCCGTCGGCATTGGTGATACCGACGGGGGCTGTTGGTACGGCCGGATGTCGCATAGCGGCAGTAACAGAGACGGCACCGGGATCGATGACAGGCGCCCAGACCGCGCGCCAGGCAGCGTCCCACACGCCCCAGTGAACGCGGTGAACTCGTCCCGTGCCCAGGATGGGGCGCCTCCGCTGGTCACGATCTCCTACAGGCCGGTGGTCGTCATGCGCTCACTCCGGTGCTGGCGTCGGCCGCCTTGAGCACGCGCGGGAGATGGACGTGGAGGTGTTCGACGTCGACCTGGCGGCCTCGGGCGCGCAGTTCCCGGGCCAGAAGCTCGGTGAGTCCGGATGCCCTGTGCCTGCCGCCTGCACAGCCGATAGCGATGCGGCGGGGGCCGGCGGGCAGGTCGGCGTAGTCGGCGAGGTTGGCGAGCAGCTCGCGGGCGCCGGGGGTGTTCAGGACGACGTTCTGGACGTGGGGGTGGAGGCCGTCGAGGTCGACGATATCGCGGGCGGCGGCCGGGTCGCGGAGCCGGTCGCGGACGTCCTCGATCCGGTCGGCGGCGGGCGGGACAGGGGAGCCGTTCGGGCCGGGGGGCAGGTGCAGGTAGCCGAACGAGATCAGACGGATCGGGCGCAAGGGTGCCTCCTGCTCGGGGTTGAAGGGCGGGAACGTGCGGAGCGCCGCGCCCAGCCGGGAAGGGCGGGGGCGCGGCGCTCCGGGGCGGTGCTAGTGGGTGGTGGTGTTGGTGACCACGAGGAACTGGTCGGTGCGCAGGTCCATGACGACCTGAGCGTTGGTGCCCTGGGCGCGTAAGTTGGCGGCGTACTCTTCGGCCGGCCAGGAGCCGCGGGGGCCTCCGGCGGCGAACCGCTCCAGGACGGTGCGGGCCTGCGGGCTGGTGGTGGCCATCAGGCGTCACCGCCGTTCACGCGCTCGTGGATGTCGATCAGGGTGGCGATGGCGTCGGGGTTGTCCGCCTCGCCGACCCATGTCCCGTGCGCGGTGAAGACGGGGACCTGGTCGCGGTCGGCGTCGAAGATGACGCAGTAGTCGCCGTAGCGGTCCATCACCATGTCCCGCAGGACCGGGATCGAGCCGGTGTCCAGGACCTCCAGGGCGTCGACGGTGAGCCGGGCGGGCTCGCCGGGTGCCGACGGCTGGACCAGGGTGCCGGTGACACGCAGCAGGTCGCCAGGCTGGATGCCGTTCAGCAGCTCGTGGGTGATCCGGGGGTCGCCGCTGGTGCAGGTGACGACCGTGTCGGGGGTGTCATAGGGGAGCGCGTCGATGTCGGCGGGTCGGACGATCAGGTCGAAGGTGGCGGTCCCGATGCGCGGGCCGGGGGCGGGTATCGCGTCGACCCAGCCGTCGACGGCGCAGTGCTTGGTATCCATCAGCTAGTTCTCCGCTAGGGGCTTGGTGGGGCGAGAGGAGCGGGGTCGGGTGGTGCGCTGGGCGATGTCCAGCAGCTCGCGGTTGCGCCGCTGCTGGGCGGGCGTGAGCGGGCGGGCCTTCGCGCTGTGGCGGTGCCAGAGCGGGGAGGCCGGCGGCTCGGGGTAGGCGAGGGCGTGATCGACGTCGCGGTCGGTGCTGCTCATGGAGGTCCTCCAGGTGGAGGTCAGGCGTGGTCGCCTTGGCCCTTGGGCTTCGGCGTGAGGTCGGAGGCGAACCGCCCGAGGCGGCCCTCAACGGGGTGGGCGGTGATCCAGTCCTCCGCGCATGCCTTGTGCACGGGCTCGCCGGAGTGGGAGCGCATGGGCGTGGGCTGGCCGCACAGCGTGCAGGGGAGGTCCTGCCAGCGGTCGAAGTGCTGGCCATCGCGCCAGACGAGAAGCTCGCCGGGAGCCGGGATCAGGCCCGGCTCGAACGGCGGCTTCTCCTTCTTCGTGCGGCCCCTGCGGGTCACGGCCGGAAGGCGGGCAGCTGCTGGAACACGCGGTCCAGCAGGTCCTCGGTCGGCTTCCAGGGCCCGAGCTGCCCGGCGGCGGGGACCGGCAGCGGCAGCTCCTGGACGTCCTGGAGGACCAGGTGCCAGGTGCCGGCCTGCGCCCACGGGGTGCAGGGCTCGGAGCCCTCGGGGTCCTGGTGGCAGTCGACCAGGCGCGCGATGCCGATCACGGCTCCGATGGTCAGCTCGCGGCCGCGGATCGTGCGGGCGATCAGCGGGTCGCACAGGGCGGGCCGGTCGATCCGCTGGCCCGCGTGCAGGAGCATCCAGCCACGCCAGCTCCACGGCCTGGGGCGGTTCTCGATGCCCTTGGCGCCGGTCAGGATGCGGGTGGCGTGCGGCTGTTGGACGCTGATGCCGCGGATCCAGTCGCCCTGCGGGAGGGTCGCAACGCTCATGCTGCTCGCCCCCATACGGCCGTTCCCGGGCGCCCGGCGCGGCGGCCGTTGGTAGACGGCACCGTGGTGTGCGCGGGCGAGGCGACGGCGGCGCGGCCCGAGTGCTTGCCGTCGTACAGCGCGGCGTCGGCGGCCCGTTGCAGCACGGTCAGGTCGCGGGAGCCGACCGCGGTCGGGGTCGCGGCACCGACCGAGGCGGCCACGTCGACGGTGCGGCCGTCCTCGATGACGACGGGGGTGCGAAGCATGCGGACCAGCTGCGCGAGGCGCTGCTCCAGGCGTGCGGCGGGCAGCTCCAGGACGACGGCAAACTCATCGCCTCCGAGGCGGCCGGCGGCGGCGCGTGGGCCCGCCCACGAGGTGAGCCGGGCGGCTGTCGCGGCCAGGACAGCGTCCCCGGCCGGGTGCCCGAAGTCGTCGTTCACGGCCTTGAAGTGGTCCTGGTCGAACGTCGGCGGCCAGGTCCTGGCCCCGGAGCAGTACCGGGTGGACGCGGC
>NZ_JBEYXJ010000121.1:0-23811 GCF_040645015.1 Streptomyces sp. NPDC046881
CACCTGGCCCGCGAGCTGAACGGCGCCCGGACCGTCCCCGGACGGCACACGCGCGTGGACGGCGACGACCTGGTCGACAAGGTCGTGCACGTCGAACCACGCCTGCAGGCCCCGGGCCTGCGCCGCGTGCCAGTTCGCCTGCAACGTGTGCAGCTCGGCGGGGGACAGCCGCTCCAGCCGCGCCGCGAAACGGCGGCCCACCGCCCGTACGACGTCCAGCGCGGCCAGCGCGTCCGCCGCCGCGTCGTGCGCGTCCGCCAGCGTCACGCCGTAGTGCTCGCACAGATCGGTCAGCGTGCGCCGGCCCTTGCGGTACCGGTCCAGATGCTTGTCCAGCACCCGCGGGTCCAGCACCCTGAGCGGCGCCGACTCGAACCAGCGGTCCAGCGCCGACGCCCGGTGCCGGCGCAACTCCCGGTCCAGCAGCGTCAGATCGAACGGCGCGTTCATCACTACCAGCGGCCGGCCCAGCGCCGCGTGCTCGGCCAGCTGCTCGGCTATCTCGTACATCACCGGAGCCGGCCAGCGCCCGTTGTGCTGCAGGTGCTCCTCCGTCAGCCCGTGCACCGCCGTCGCCGCCTCCGGCACCGGCACACCCGGGTTCACCAGCCACCGGGTGACCCGGGGCCGGGTCCCCGGCGCGTCCTGGACGACGACGGCGGCCGACACGATCCGGTCGGTCTCGACGTCCACGCCCGTCGTCTCCGTGTCGAAGGCGGCCAGCGGCCCCTCGTACCAGGTCGTCATCCAACCCAACTCCTCGCTCACCCACGGCAGGTGACGTACCGTCTTCTGCCCGTTTGGTGATACCCGGCCCGTTTGCGCCGTACGCCGGAAGGAGACAACAGGAATACGGGTCTTTGCAGTTCAGCGGCCCGCAGCGGGGAAACACCTGTCGGGGAAGGCTGTTGGTCATGGCCATTGCGCAGCCCGAGCGGGGCGGGCTGCTGCCCGAACGTCCGGACACCCATCGCGGCACGCTCGCCACCACGGCCTGCATGGAGACACTGCAGGTCGGCTACCTGCACGCGGTCGCCGCCGCGGCCGGCTGCTCGCTGTCCCAGCCCTTTCCGGACAACGGCATCGACTGGCACGTCAGCCACAGCGCGCCCGGACACACCGTCGACGACGAGGTCACCATCAAGGTGCAGCTGAAGGCCACCTACCAGGTCCCGCCCCACCCGCCGGGGCGCTCCTTCTCCTTCACCCTCGACAACGACCACCTGCGCAAACTCGCCCGCACCCCCGTCTCGGTGCACAAGATCCTGGTCGTGATGCTCGTACCGCGGTCCCAGGACGACTGGCTGCGCGCCGGCCACGACCGGCTCGACCTGAGGCACTGCTGCTACTGGACCAACCTCGCCGGCCACCCCGTCACCGGCCGGCACCGGACCACCGTGCGGATACCGACCTCGCGCATCTTCGACGACCGGGCCCTCTGCGAGATCATGACGCGGGTCGGGACGGGAGGCAGACCATGAGGAACCGTCCCTACGAGGAGCCGGTACGGCAGGCCCCGCCGCACCCCGGCGACCTGCCCTGGAACCGGCCGCCCCGGCCCGCCGACGTCGACCCGGCCGTGCTCGGCGCCCTGCTGCACCGGCACGGCTGGCAGCGGCGCGGCGGAGCGGCCGGGCGCTACGGCCGCTGGACCCCGCCGGGACCGGGCGGCGCCGGCACCAGCCTGCTCGTCCCCGAGAGCCGCGCCTTCCCCGACAGCGACGACCTGCTCGGCGAGGCCCTCGACGCGCTCACCCGCAACCCCACACCCTCCGCGCGCGAGGTGCTCATCTCCCTCGCCGTCCCCAGCGACGAGATCCGCTGGTGGCGCGACACCCCGGCCGGACCCGCGGACGCCGCCCCGTGGAGCGCCGACGACCGGCTGCGCACCGCCGCCCGGCAGACGCTGCTCGCCGCCGCGCTCGCCACACGCGCGCGGGCCGGCTACCACGGCGCCCGCCACCGACGGCCGGCCGCCGCCCTCCTCGCGGACGTCCTCGTCGGCCCCGCCACCGAGGGCCGCACCCTCACCGCCTTCGTCCCCGTCCCCACCGGCCGCCCCCTCGCCGTCCGCCTCCACCAGGCCCTGCACGCCGCCCGCGAGGCCATCGACTACCGGCGGGCCACCGGCGGCATGGACGCCTTCGACGGAGCCGTCGAGGCCGGTGTCAGCCGCGAGCTGACCGAGGCGCTCGGCGCGCTCGTCCGCGGCACCGAGGGCGCCCGCGTCGCCGTCGCCTGGGCACCCGGCGCCGGCGTCCCCGACGGCTGCGCGCCCTCCGCCGAACCCGTCGAGTTCTCCCCCGGAGACCTGCCCGCGCTGCGCGAGGCCGCCGCCCGCTACCTGCGCGCGGAGCCCTCCGTCCCGGTCCGGGTCACCGGCGCCGTCGTCCGCATGCGCCGCTCCGGGCCCGGCGGCGAGGGCACCGTCCGCCTGCGCGTCCTCGCCGGCGCCGACGTCCCGCACCTGCGCGTCACCCTGGACGAGGAGGACTACCGCATCGCCGGTCACGCCCACCTCGTCGGACTCCCCGTCCGCGTGCACGGCCGGCTGGAGAGCCGGGGCGGCTTCCGCAGGCTCACCGGCGCCTCCGGGGTCGTACCCGTGCAGGTGGACGAGGGTGAGCGGGAACGGCTGATGAAGTCCCTCCAGGAGAACCTCGACTTCTTCGAGGAGGCCTGCGGGGAAGAGTGAGAGAGGGGCGACGGCGAGCGTGAGGGGAGCGCGAGCGGCAGCGTGAGGGGCGGGCGACCGAGCGTAACCGTTTAGCGGTCGGTGCCGTCGGGTCGGTACGATCGCCTGTGCGCGCGCTCCTGGTATGGCGCCGCACCCCACCTTCAGTCAGGAGAGACCGGTGTCAGACGTCCGTGTGATCATCCAACGCGATTCCGAGCGGGAAGAACGCGTGGTGACGACGGGCACTACGGCCGCCGACCTCTTCGCGGGCGAGCGCTCGATCATCGCCGCGCGCGTGGGCGGCGAGCTGAAGGACCTCGCGTACGAGCTGTCCGACGGCGACGAGGTCGAAGGCGTCGAGATCGGCTCCGAGGACGGCCTGAACATCCTGCGCCACTCCACCGCGCACGTCATGGCGCAGGCCGTGCAGGAGCTGTTCCCCGAGGCCAAGCTGGGCATCGGCCCGCCCGTCAAGGACGGCTTCTACTACGACTTCGACGTCGAGAAGCCGTTCACGCCCGAGGATCTCAAGGCCATCGAGAAGAAGATGCAGGAGATCCAGAAGCGCGGGCAGAGGTTCGCCCGGCGCGTCGTCACCGACGAGGCCGCCCGCGAGGAGCTGGCGGGCGAGCCGTACAAGCTGGAGCTGATCGGCCTCAAGGGCTCCGCCTCCAGCGACGACGGCGCGGACGTCGAGGTCGGCGCCGGCGAGCTGACGATCTACGACAACCTGGACGCCAAGACCGGCGAGCTGTGCTGGAAGGACCTGTGCCGCGGTCCGCACCTGCCCTCCACCCGCCTCATCCCGGCGTTCAAGCTGATGCGCAACGCGGCCGCCTACTGGCGCGGCAGCGAGAAGAACCCCATGCTCCAGCGCATCTACGGCACCGCCTGGCCGTCCAAGGACGAGCTGAAGGCGTACCTGGACTTCCTCGCCGAGGCCGAGAAGCGCGACCACCGCAAGCTCGGCTCCGAGCTGGACCTGTTCTCCATCCCGGAGCAGATCGGCTCCGGCCTGGCCGTCTTCCACCCCAAGGGCGGCATCGTCCGCCGCGTGATGGAGGACTACTCGCGCCGCCGGCACGAGGAAGAGGGCTACGAGTTCGTCTACACCCCGCACGCCACGAAGGGGAAGCTCTTCGAGACGTCCGGGCACCTGGACTGGTACGCCGAGGGCATGTACCCGCCCATGCAGCTCGACGAGGGCGTGGACTACTACCTCAAGCCCATGAACTGCCCGATGCACAACCTGATCTTCGACGCGCGCGGCCGCTCCTACCGCGAACTGCCGCTGCGCCTCTTCGAGTTCGGGACCGTGTACCGGTACGAGAAGTCGGGCGTCGTGCACGGCCTGACCCGTGCCCGCGGCTTCACCCAGGACGACGCGCACATCTACTGCACCCGTGAGCAGATGTCCGACGAGCTGGACAAGACGCTCACCTTCGTGCTGAACCTGCTGCGCGACTACGGTCTGACCGACTTCTACCTGGAGCTGTCGACCAAGGACCCGGAGAAGTTCGTCGGCTCCGACGAGGTCTGGGAGGAGGCGACCGAGACCCTGCGCCAGGTCGCCGAGAAGCAGGGCCTGCCCCTCGTGCCCGACCCGGGCGGCGCCGCCTTCTACGGCCCGAAGATCTCCGTCCAGGCCAAGGACGCGATCGGCCGGACCTGGCAGATGTCGACCATCCAGCTCGACTTCAACCTGCCCGAGCGGTTCAACCTGGAGTACACCGGCCCGGACGGCTCCAAGCAGCGCCCGGTCATGATCCACCGCGCGCTGTTCGGCTCCATCGAGCGGTTCTTCGCCGTCCTGCTGGAGCACTACGCGGGCGCCTTCCCGGCGTGGCTGGCCCCCGTCCAGGCGATCGGCATCCCGATCGGCGACGCGCACGTGGAGTACCTGGAGAAGTTCGCGGCGGCGGCCAAGAAGCAGGGCCTGCGCGTCGAGGTGGACTCCTCCTCGGACCGCATGCAGAAGAAGATCCGCAACGCCCAGAAGCAGAAGGTCCCCTTCATGGTCATCGCGGGCGACGAGGACATGTCGAACGGCTCGGTGTCCTTCCGCTACCGCGACGGCTCGCAGGAGAACGGCATCCCGTTCGACGAGGCCATCGCGAAGATCGCGAAGGTGGTCGAGGAGCGGACCCAGATCTGAACGGCCTGAGCCTCGAGGCCCCCGGGATCACGGTTCCGGGGGCCTTCCCCTTTCCTCGTCCTCCTCCAGGGCGAACCGCTGGAGCAGCAGCGACGAGACCGACCCCGTCACCGCGCCCAGCAGGGCGAGGCCGCAGATCATGAGGCCGACGGCGATCGTGCGGCCCCAGGGGGTGACGGGGGTGGCGTCGCCGTAGCCGACGGTCGACAGCGTCGTACTGGCCCACCACACCGAGTCGCCGAAGGTACGGATCGTGGCGTCCGGGGCCCCGCGCTCCTGTTGGTACACCGCGAGCGAGCTGGAGAAGCCCAGCAGCAGTGCGGACAGGCCGGCGTAGAGCACCACGCGCGCGTGCAGCGTGAGGCGGGCGCGGCCCCGCCCGCGCTGGACCACGTCGTACACCCGCACGATGCGCAGCGGCCACAGCAACGGCAGCAGCATGACCAGCGTGTCCAGCCAGTGATGGGTCACGAAGCCGAGCCCCCGGCCGCTCAGCCGCCAGTGCACCGCGTAGTCGATGATGAACACCGCCCAGGAAGCCCCGATGACGGCCCGCAGGACGTCGTGCGCGACCGGGGGCAGGCCCTCCGCCAGCACATGCGTCGCGTAGGCGGCCAGGTAGAGCAGCGATGCCAGGCCGAGCGGCAGCGCGGCGCGCCCCTGCCAGCGTTCCCAGCGCCGCGTACGGCTGTCGTCGTCCACCGGCCAAGCTTGGCCGGAGCGCGTGCACCGACCGCCCCGGCGACACGCCGGGAAGGGGTGAAGCCATATGCTGCCTAGCATGACGAGTGAGCCGGAGCAGCAGATCGGAGTGGGGACGCAGGACGCGTTCCAGCGCCTGTGGACGCCCCACCGGATGGCCTACATCCAGGGCGAGAACAAGCCGACCGGCCCGGGGGCCGACGACGGCTGCCCCTTCTGCGTGATCCCGGCCAAGTCCGACGAGGACGGGCTGATCGTCCGGCGGGGTGAGCACGTGTACGCCGTGCTCAACCTGTATCCGTACAACGGCGGCCACCTGATGACCGTGCCGTACCGGCACGTGGCCGACTACACGGACCTGACCGGGCCGGAGACCGCCGAGCTGGCGGAGCTGACCAAGCAGGCCATGACGGCGCTGCGCACCGCGTCCGGCGCGCACGGGTTCAACATCGGGATGAACCAGGGCGGGGTCGCGGGTGCCGGCATCGCCGCCCACCTGCACCAGCACATCGTCCCGCGCTGGGGCGGCGACACGAACTTCATGCCGGTCGTGGGCCACACCAGGGTGCTGCCCCAGCTGCTGGCGGACACCCGGAAGATGCTCGCGGAGGCCTGGCCCGCCTAGGCCCGCGGTGCCCTCCGCCGAGGGCACCGTTCACGCGTCGTACAGGTCGGCCTTCCGTGGCGTCGGGTCCTGGACGTTGCCGCTGAGGAACGCCGAACGCGCCCCGAACTTCTCCGTGGCCACGCCGTTCTCCTCCAGGACGCGAATCGCCGCCGAGTGCACCACCCGCAGCACCGGCGTGGCGGCGCGCAGCGCGTCGTCGGCCATGAAACGGTGCCGCCACGGCTGGTCGGCCCAGGCGTGCCGCAGGCCGAACGGCTCGGGCAGGCCCAGCGAGCCGCCCAGCCAGTTCAGCAGCGGCGGGTACCAGGTCAGCGGGGCGCGCGCGGCGAGCCGTACCACCTCGTCGGCGTTGACCAGCGGCAGCTTGATCGTGCGGTTCTCCCAGGGCTTCAGGGACTTCGCGACCTCCTTGGTCGGCGCCTCCGGCTTGCTGGTGAACAGCGAGTTCACCGGTCCCAGCGCGTGCCCGGTGACCTCAATGCGCAGCGTCTCGTGCAGCACGGTGACGGTGATCAGCATGGTGATGACCAGCTGTCCGTCCCAGAGGGTCCACTGCACGCCCAGGTAGTGCCGGTCGCCGCTGCCGAACTGCTGCTTGTTGCAGATGTCCTGTATGGCGTGCGGCTTGACCTGGAAGGCCTCGACGTCGGTGCCCTCCGGCCGGGACACCGCCGTGGCCTTCTCGCCGATCGGGGTGACGATCCAGTGCCGTATCGACGGCTTGGGGAAGCCGCCGGTGTTCAGCGGGCCGCGCTCCAGCAGCGACAACTGGTCGTGGATCGCGCGCACGACGTCCCAGCTGCGGAAGGGGTGGATCTCCCGGCTCGGGTCGGCGGACACGAGATCCTCGGCGAGCTGCCAGGCGCCCCAGCGGGTGCCCATGCCGAGTATGCCCTTGGGACCGGCGTAGAAGACGGAGTTGGACTGCTGCTCGGCGCTCAGCCGGGCCAGGGACTGGCGCAGCTCCTCGGCGGCGGTCTGGCCGGGGCCGCGCGGCACGGCCTCTGGGACCTTGGCGCCGACGCTGGTGCCCGAGAGCAGGCCGTCCCAGCGGGCCCGCAGATCCCTCGCGGTGCTCTCGCAGACCTGCTTGGCCCAGAACCAGCCGAGCACGGGGACGACGACGCAGGCGCGCGCGTACCACGCCCAGAAGCCGGTGAACGGCATCTTGATCAGGAACAGCGCGGCGAGCAGGCCGACGCCCAGCAGCAGCGCGGTGGCCAGGGTGCCCGCCCGCTTGTCGTCGCGCCGGGCGACGAGCGTGCGCAGCTGGAAGACGAGCAGCCAGCCGAGCAGCCCGGGCAGGAAGAGCAGGCCGCACACGACGGTGATGGCCGTCAGCCGGTTGTCGCGCTCCCGGCGGATGTTGTTGGCGGCCAGGGCGTGCTCGACGACGAACTGCGGTTCGGAACCGAAGGACTGGATGAGCGGCTTGCGGCCGGGGGCGAGCATCCGGTCCACCAGGGCCCGGGAGAACGCCTCGCCGAGATTGGGCCGGAACAGCTTCATCCGGCCGGGCTTGACGGTCGACTGGTGCCACTCGTTGTCGGCCTTCTTGATGTCCTCGAGCGGGCTGTCCCGGTACGCAGCGGAGGCCAGCGCGGAGGTCGCCGCCTGCCCCTCGTCGCCCGAGACGGGTACCTGGGGCCCGTCCCACTCCGTTCCAAACGACATTCCCGCCCCCATCGCCGCCGGTGCCGTTCCTGCGGCCTTCCCGACTTCCCTGCTCCGCACACCTGTTGGCCGCCCCGCCGTACCGGTACCGGCCGGTGACCGGACGGCTGCGGCACGACCTGATCAGGTGATCAGCGTATCCGCCGGCACCGACAACGCGGGGGCGGACGGCCGAAGCCGCCCGCCCGTGCGCCGGCGCACTACCCCTCGTCCCCGCCCTGTTCGCGGATGCGTTCGGCGATCTGCGGCGGCATCGGCTCGTGCCGGGCGTAGCGCCGGTCGAAGCGGGCCGTGCCGTGCGAGAGCGAGCGCAGGTCGACCGCGTACCGGCCGATCTCGAACTCGGGGACCTCGGCGCGGATCAACGTCCGCCCGGTGCCCACCTGTTCGGTGCCGAGCAGCCGGCCGCGGCGGCCGGACAGGTCGCTCATCACGGCGCCCACGTACTCGTCGCCGACCAGCACGGTCACCTCGGCGACCGGCTCCAGCAGATGGATCCTGGCGTCCGCCGCGGCCTCGCGCAGCGCGAGCGCGCCCGCCGTCTGGAAGGCGGCGTCGGAGGAGTCCACCGAGTGCGCCTTGCCGTCCAGCAGCGTGATCCGCACGTCCACCAGCGGGTAGCCGGCGGCGACGCCCTTGGCGGCCTGGGCCCGTACGCCCTTCTCCACGGACGGGATGAACTGGCGGGGCACCGCGCCGCCGACCACCTTGTCCACGAACTCGATGCCCGAGCCGCCCGGCAGCGGCTCCACCTCGATCTCGCAGATGGCGTACTGGCCGTGGCCGCCGGACTGCTTGACGTGCCGGCCGCGTCCGCCGGCCTTCGTCGCGAACGTCTCCCGCAGCGAGACCCGGTGCGGGACGACGTCGACCTGGACGCCGTAGCGGTTGCGCAGCCGTTCCAGGGCGACGTCCGCGTGGGCCTCGCCCAGGCACCACAGGACGACCTGGTGGGTGTCCTGGTTCTGCTCCAGGCGCATCGTCGGGTCCTCGGCGACCAGCCGGGACAGGCCCTGGGAGAGCTTGTCCTCGTCGGCCTTGCTGTGCGCCTGGATGGCGAGCGGCAGCAGCGGGTCGGGCATCTGCCAGGGCTCCATCAGGAGCGGGTCGTCCTTGGCGGAGAGGGTGTCGCCGGTCTCGGCGCGGCTCAGCTTGGCCACGCAGACCAGGTCGCCGGCGACGGCGTGGGTGACCGGGCGCTGCTGTTTGCCGAAGGGCATGGACAGGGCGCCGATCTTCTCGTCGACGTCGTGGTCCTCGTGCCCGCGGTCGGCCAGGCCGTGCCCGGAGACGTGCACCGTCTGGTCGGGGCGCAGCGTGCCGGAGAAGACGCGGACCAGCGAGATCCGGCCGACATAGGGGTCGGAGGAGGTCTTGACGACCTCGGCGACCAGCGGGCCGTCCGTGTCGCACGGCTTCAGCTCGCGCGGGGCGCCGTCGATGGTGGTGACCCCGGGCAGGGGGTGCTCGAACGGGGTCGGGAAGCCGCCGGTGACCAGTTCCAGCAGCTCGACCGTGCCGAGACCCTGCCTGGCGCCCTCGGCGGCGGGGGCGGCGGCCAGCACGGGGAAGAAGGATCCGCGGGCCACGGCCCGCTCCAGGTCCTCGACCAGCGTCTTGATGTCGACCTTCTCGCCGCCCAGGTAGCGGTCCATGAGGGTCTCGTCCTCGCTCTCGGCGATGATCCCCTCGATGAGCCGGTTGCGGGCCTCCTCGATGTCCGGCAGCTGGTCCTCGCCGGGCTCGGACTCCTTGCGCTCCCCGGTCGAGTAGTCGAACAGCTTCTGCGAGAGCAGTCCGACCAGGCCGGTCACGGGCGCGTGCCCGTCGGGGCCCTCGGGGCCCCGCAGCGGCAGGTACAGGGGCAGGACGGCGTCGGGGTCGTCACCGCCGAAGGCCTCCGCGCAGGTGCGGGTCATCTCCTCGAAGTCGGAGCGCGCGGCCTCCAGGTGCGTGATGACGATCGCGCGGGGCATGCCGACGGCCGCGCACTCCTCCCACACCATCCGGGTCGAGCCGTCGACCCCGTCCGAGGCCGAGACGACGAAGAGGGCGGCGTCCGCGGCCCGCAGACCGGCCCGCAGCTCCCCGACGAAGTCGGCGTAGCCGGGGGTGTCCAGGAGGTTGACCTTGATGCCGTCCCATTCGACCGGCACCAGGGAGAGCTGTACCGAGCGCTGCTGCCGGTGCTCGATGTCGTCGTAGTCGGAGACGGTGCCGCCGTCCTCGACGCGGCCCGCCCGGTTCACCGCCCCCGCGGTCAGCGCGAGGGCCTCCACGAGGGTGGTCTTGCCCGAACCGGAGTGGCCGACCAGCACCACGTTCCGTACGGACGCGGGTCGGTCGGCCGCCAGAGCCCTGCCGGCGGCCCCGGGGTGGTGTGACTGTGCCTTGTCGCCCATGATCCTGCCTCCCGTGCACGGTGAGGTCACTGTGGGCGCGGACACGCGGGACCCGCGTGCTGGCGGCTCCGGCGACGCCCGCGGTTATTCGAGCTTTCCACTCCCGTCACGTGGCGTCCATACGAAGGACTACGAAGGGTGCGCGCAGGGCACCCTCCGTGTCACGCACACCACGCGCGCGGGGGTGCGCGCCGGTTCCCGGCGCGGCTGCGGGTGCCCGCCCGTCACGGGCACGCGCGCGTGGCTACGATGGGCCAGCCGGCGGCCACCAGGGGCCGCGGCGACACCGACCGTCGGGAAGGCCATGCTGAACAAGTACGCGCGTGCATTCTTCACGCGTGTCCTCACACCGTTCGCCGCGTTTCTCATCCGCCGGGGCGTGAGCCCCGACACGGTCACGCTCATCGGCACGGCCGGTGTGGTCGCGGGCGCGCTGGTCTTCTACCCCCGGGGCGAGTTCTTCTGGGGCACGGTCGTGATCACCCTGTTCGTCTTCTCCGACCTGGTCGACGGCAACATGGCCCGTCAGCTGGGCCGCTCCAGCCGCTGGGGCGCCTTCCTGGACTCCACCCTGGACCGGGTCGCCGACGGCGCGATCTTCGGCGGCTTCGCGCTCTGGTACGCGGGGCAGGGTAACGACAACGTGTTGTGCGCCGTCTCGATCTTCTGCCTGGCCAGCGGCCAGGTGGTGTCGTACACCAAGGCGCGCGGCGAGTCGATCGGGCTGCCGGTCGCCGTGAACGGGCTCGTCGAGCGCGCCGAGCGGCTGGTGATCTCGCTGGTCGCGGCCGGTTTCGCGGGCCTGCACAAGTTCGGCGTCCCGGGCATCCAGTGGCTGCTGCCGGTCGCGCTGTGGATCGTCGCCGTGGGCAGCCTGGTCACCCTGATCCAGCGGGTCGTCACCGTCCGCCGCGAGTCCGCCGAGGCGGAGGCGGCGGCCCGGGCCGGCGCCGGCGAGGTGGCCCAGTGAGCGCCGCCGACCGGCTCACCGACGCGCTGTACGGACTCGGCTGGAGCACCGTCAAGAAGCTCCCCGAGCCGGCCGCGGTACGCCTCGGCCGGACCATCGCCGACCTCGCCTGGAAGCGGCGCGGCAAGGGCGTGCGGCGGCTGGAGGCGAACTACGCGCGCGTGGTGCCCGACGCCGGTCCCGAGCGGCTCGCCGAGCTGTCCCGCGCGGGCATGCGCTCGTACCTGCGCTACTGGATGGAGTCCTTCCGGCTGCCGGCCTGGAGCGCCGAGCGTGTCAGGACCGGCTTCGAGCCCAAGGACGTCCACCACCTGACCGACGGGCTCGCCTCCGGCCGGGGCGTGATCCTCGCCCTGCCCCACCTGGCCAACTGGGACCTGGCCGGCGCCTGGGTCACCACCGAGCTGAAGACGCCGTTCACGACGGTCGCCGAGCGCCTGAAGCCCGAGACGCTCTACGACCGCTTCGTCGCCTACCGCGAGGGCCTCGGCATGGAGGTCCTGCCGCACAGCGGCGGCTCCGCCTTCGGCACGCTCGCTCGCAGGCTGCGCGACGGCGGCCTGGTCTGCCTGGTCGCCGACCGCGACCTGTCCGCCTCCGGGGTCGAGGTCGGCTTCTTCGGCGAGACGGCCCGCATGCCCGCCGGACCGGCCCTGCTCGCCCAGCAGACCGGCGCGCTGCTGCTGCCCGTCACCCTCTGGTACGACGAGTCGCCCGTCATGAAGGGCCGTGTGCATCCGCCGGTCGAGGTCCCCGAGTCAGGTACGCGGGCCGAGAAGACGTCTGTCATGACACAGGCCCTGGCCGACGCCTTCGCCTCCGGGATCGCCGAGCATCCCGAGGACTGGCACATGCTCCAACGGCTGTGGCTCGCCGACCTCGACCCCGCGAAGGGACCCGCGTGAGAATCGGGATCGTCTGCCCGTACTCCTGGGACGTGCCCGGGGGCGTCCAGTTCCACATCCGCGACCTCGCCGAGTACTTCCTCCGCCTCGGCCACGAGGTGTCCGTCCTCGCCCCGGCCGACGACGACACCCCGCTGCCGCCGTACGTCGTCTCCGCCGGCCGCGCGGTCCCGGTGCCGTACAACGGCTCGGTGGCCCGGCTGAACTTCGGTTTCCTGTCGGCCGCGCGGGTGCGGCGCTGGCTGCACGAGGGCGGCTTCGACGTGGTGCACATCCACGAGCCGACCTCGCCCTCGCTGGGCCTGCTGACCTGCTGGGCGGCGTCCGGTCCGATCGTGGCCACCTTCCACACCTCCAACCCGCGCTCGCGCGCGATGATCGCCGCGTACGCGATCCTGCAGGCCGCGCTGGAGAAGATCAGCGCGCGGATCGCGGTCAGCGAGTACGCCCGCCGCACGCTGGTCGAGCACCTCGGCGGGGACGCGGTGGTCATCCCCAACGGCGTCGACGTCGACTTCTTCGCCAAAGCCGAGCCCAGGCCGGAGTGGCAGGGCGACACCATCGGCTTCATCGGCCGCATCGACGAGCCCCGTAAGGGCCTGCCCGTCCTCATGAAGGCCCTGCCCGAGATCCTCGCCGCCCGCCCGCAGACCCGGCTGCTGGTCGCGGGGCGCGGCGACGAGGAGGCGGCCGTGGCGGACCTGCCGAAGGAGCTGCGCTCACGCGTGGAGTTCCTCGGCATGATCAGCGACGAGGACAAGGCCCGGTTGCTGCGCAGCGTCGACCTGTACGTCGCGCCCAACACCGGCGGCGAGAGTTTCGGCATCATCCTGGTCGAGGCGATGTCGGCGGGCGCCCCCGTGCTCGCCGCCGACCTCGACGCCTTCGTGCAGGTCCTCGACCAGGGCGAGGCCGGCGAGGTGTTCGCCAACGAGGACGCCGACGCGCTGGCCGAGGCGGCCGTACGCCTGCTGGCGGACCCGGCGCGCCGCACCGAGCTGCGCGAGCGCGGCAGCGCGCATGTACGGCGGTTCGACTGGTCCACGGTCGGCGCGGACATCCTCTCCGTCTACGAGACGGTGACGGCCGGCGCGGCCGCGGTCGCCGCGGACGAACGCACGACGGGCCTGCGCGCCCGATTCGGCCTGGCACGGGACTGAGACGGGACGGTCCGGCTCTGAGACGGGACCGTCCGGCTCTGATGCGGGACCCTCCGGTTCTGCGCGGGCCCGTTCCGTCGGGCGCGGGCTCTGTGGGTGCTGCCGCCCGTGTGCTTGCGCGGGCCCGTCCGGTCCGGCGCGGCGGGCGTCGCGGACCGCACGCGGGGGCCGGTGCCGGCGCGGGGGCCGCGGATCCGGTGGGGGACGGGTGTGCGGGCCTTCGCGGTGGACGGGGGCCGGGGCGGTGGCGGGCCTGTGAGGCGGTAGGTGCTGGTGCCCTCGGTCAGGGTTGGCAGCGCTGGGCTGGCGCGTGGGGGCCGGTGGCGGACGGGTGTGCGGGACCTTCGCGGTGGACGGGGGCCCGGGCGGTGGCGGGCCTGCGGGCGGGGCGGTCGGTGCTGGGGTGGCTGGCAGGGCGGTCGGGGCTGGGCTGGCGCGTGGGAGCCGGTCGGGGATGGGCGTGCGGGCCTTCGCGGCGGACCGGGGCCCGGGCGGGTCCGGGCGGTAGCGGGGCCGCCGGCGGGGCGGTCGGTGTCGGGGCCCGCGGGCAGGGGCCGGCGGGTGGGGGCTGGTGGGGGACGGGCAAGTGGGCCTCCGCGATGGACAGGGGCCCGGGGCGCACTGGGGGGCGGCGGGCCTGCGGGCAAGGCGGTCGTGCCGGGGTCGGCGGGTAGGGCGGTCGGGGTCGGGCTGGCAGATGGGGTTCGGGTGGTGGCGGCCTGCGGCCCGGGCGGCCGGGGCCGGCGGCGCCGGGCTGGCGCGTGGAGGCCCGTGGGGTAGCCGATAGCCTTCGGCCGTGACCGCAACCCTCATCTGGATCCTCGTCGCGCTCCTCGCCATCGGCGTGTACCTCAGCTGGACGGCCGGGCGGCTGGACCGGCTGCACGTGCGGATGGACGCCGCGCGGGCCGCGCTCGACGCCCAGCTGCTGCGGCGGGCCTCCGTGGCGCAGGAGCTGGCGACCTCGGGCGTGCTGGACCCGGCCGCCTCGATCGTGCTGTACGAGGCCGCGCACGCGGCCCGGCAGGCCGAGGAGGAGCAGCGGGAGGTCGCCGAGAGCGAGCTGAGCCAGGCGCTGCGCGCGGTCTTCGAGGACCCCGCGCAGGTGGAGGCCGTCCGCGAGGCCCCGGGCGGCGAGGAGGCCGCCCGTGAGCTGGCCGAGGCCGTCCGCCGGGTGCCGATGGCCCGCCGCTTCCACAACGACGCCGTGGGGGCCGCCCGCCGGCTGCGCGAGCACCGCAAGGTCCGCTGGTTCCGGCTGGCCGGCCACGCCCCCTTCCCGCTGGCCTTCGAGATGGACGACGAGCCGCCGGCCGCCCTGGTGGAGCGGGTCTCCTGACCGCACGCCGACGGCCGGCGAGCGAAAAGGATCCACCGGCTTGCCATTGGCCCTTGCTGTGGCCTGGTCCACTCGCGTTTCCTCGGTGAAGCATCAACCACCTTTCACTTCAGTGAGGTCACCCGTGTCCACCATCGAGAACCAGGCTCCCGAGACCGGTACCGCCCGCGTGAAGCGCGGCATGGCCGAGCAGCTCAAGGGCGGCGTGATCATGGACGTCGTCACGCCGGAGCAGGCGAAGATCGCCGAGGACGCGGGCGCCGTCGCCGTCATGGCCCTGGAGCGGGTCCCGGCCGACATCCGCAAGGACGGCGGAGTGGCCCGCATGTCCGACCCGGACATGATCGAGGGCATCATCGACGCCGTCTCGATCCCGGTCATGGCCAAGTCCCGCATCGGCCACTTCGTCGAGGCCCAGGTGCTCCAGTCCCTCGGCGTCGACTACATCGACGAGTCCGAGGTGCTCACCCCGGCCGACGAGGTCAACCACTCCGACAAGTGGGCCTTCACCACGCCGTTCGTGTGTGGCGCGACCAACCTGGGCGAGGCCCTGCGCCGCATCGCCGAGGGCGCCGCGATGATCCGCTCCAAGGGCGAGGCCGGCACCGGCAACGTCGTCGAGGCCGTCCGCCACCTGCGCCAGATCAAGAACGAGATCGCCAAGCTGCGCGGCTTCGACAACCACGAGCTGTACGCCGCCGCCAAGGAGCTGCGCGCCCCGTACGAGCTGGTCAAGGAGGTCGCCGAGCTGGGCAAGCTCCCGGTGGTCCTCTTCTCCGCCGGTGGCGTCGCCACCCCGGCCGACGCGGCCCTGATGCGCCAGCTCGGCGCCGAGGGCGTGTTCGTCGGCTCCGGCATCTTCAAGTCCGGCGACCCGGCCAAGCGCGCCGCCGCCATCGTGAAGGCCACCACCTTCTACGACGACCCGAAGATCATCGCGGACGCGTCCCGCAACCTCGGCGAGGCCATGGTCGGCATCAACTGCGACACCCTCCCCGAGACCGAGCGCTACGCCAACCGCGGCTGGTAAGGCACCGGATCACATGAACACCCCCGTCATAGGCGTCCTGGCCCTCCAGGGCGACGTACGGGAGCACCTCATCGCCCTGGCCGCGGCCGACGCCGTGGCCAGGCCGGTGCGGCGCCCCGAGGAACTCGCCGAGGTGGACGGTCTCGTGCTGCCCGGCGGCGAGTCCACCACCATCTCCAAGCTGGCCCATCTCTTCGGCCTGATGGAGCCCCTCCGCGCGCGCGTGCGGGACGGCATGCCCGTCTACGGCACCTGCGCGGGCATGATCATGCTCGCCGACAAGATCCTCGACCCGCGGTCGGGCCAGGAGACCGTCGGCGGCATCGACATGATCGTGCGCCGCAACGCCTTCGGGCGGCAGAACGAGTCGTTCGAGGCCGCACTCGACGTCAGGGGCATCCCGGGCGATCCTGTGGAGGGCGTCTTCATCCGCGCCCCCTGGGTGGAGTCCGTGGGCGCCGGGACCGAGGTGCTCGCCGAGCACGGCGGCCACATCGTCGCCGTACGTCAGGGCAACGCGCTCGCCACGTCGTTCCACCCCGAACTGACCGGCGACCACCGCGTGCACTCCCTGTTCGTCGACATGGTGCGCGCGCACCGGACACCGGAGTAGCACGAGAGTCCTTGTAGGATCTCTGGCGTTCGTATCTGGATGGGTTACGCGAAGGAGACAGGCAGATGTCCGGCCACTCTAAATGGGCCACGACGAAGCACAAGAAGGCCGTGATCGACGCCAAGCGCGGCAAGCTCTTCGCGAAGCTCATCAAGAACATCGAGGTCGCGGCGCGCATGGGCGGCGCGGACCCCGAGGGCAACCCGACGCTGTACGACGCCATCCAGAAGGCGAAGAAGTCGTCGGTCCCCAACAAGAACATCGACTCGGCGGTCAAGCGCGGCGCGGGCCTGGAGGCCGGCGGCGCCGACTACGAGACGATCATGTACGAGGGCTACGGCCCGAACGGTGTCGCGGTGCTCATCGAGTGCCTCACCGACAACCGCAACCGCGCCGCCTCCGAGGTCCGTGTCGCCATGACCCGCAACGGCGGCTCCATGGCCGACCCGGGCTCGGTGTCGTACCTGTTCAACCGCAAGGGCGTCGTCATCGTCCCCAAGGGCGAGCTGACCGAGGACGAGGTCCTCATGGCCGTCCTGGACGCGGGCGCCGAGGAGGTCAACGACCTCGGCGAGACCTTCGAGGTCCTCTGCGAGGCCACCGACCTGGTCGCGGTCCGCACCGCCCTCCAGGAGGCCGGCATCGACTACGACTCGGCCGAGGCCAACTTCGTCCCGACCATGCAGGTCGAGCTGGACGAGGAGGGCGCGAAGAAGATCTTCAAGCTGATCGACGCCCTGGAGGACAGCGACGACGTGCAGAACGTCTTCGCCAACTTCGACGTGAGCGACGAGATCATGGAGAAGGTCGACGCGTGACGCTTCGCTGAACCAGCGGAATGACGGCGGGCCGGTGGGACCCGATAGCCTGCACAAACAGGTGATCGAGGGATCCGAGGGAGGGGCGCGGTGCGCGTACTGGGGGTGGACCCCGGACTGACCCGGTGCGGTGTCGGCGTGGTCGAGGGGGTCGCGGGCCGCCCGCTCACCATGATCGGCGTCGGAGTCGTCCGCACGCCCGTGGACGCCGACCTCAGCCACCGGCTGCTCGCCGTCGAACAGGGCATCGAGGAGTGGCTGGACGAGCACCGGCCGGAGTTCGTCGCCGTGGAACGCGTCTTCAGCCAGCACAACGTGCGCACGGTGATGGGCACCGCCCAGGCCAGCGCCGTCGCCATGCTGTGCGCCGCCCGGCGCGGCATCCCGGTCGCCCTGCACACCCCCAGCGAGGTCAAGGCCGCCGTCACCGGCAGCGGACGCGCCGACAAGGCGCAGGTCGGCGCCATGGTGACCCGGCTGCTCCGGCTCGCCGCGCCGCCCAGACCGGCCGACGCCGCCGACGCCCTCGCACTCGCCATCTGCCACATCTGGCGGGCCCCCGCCCAGAGCCGGCTCCAGCAGGCCGTCGCCCGGCAGGCAGCCCACGCAACGAAAGGCCGTACGGCATGATCGCCTTCGTCAGCGGCACGGTCGCCGCGCTCGCCCCCGACGCAGCGGTCGTCGAGGTCGGCGGCGTCGGCATGGCCGTCCAGTGCACGCCGAACACGCTGTCGACGCTCCGGACCGGCCAGCCGGCCAAGCTGCACACCTCCCTCGTCGTCCGCGAGGACTCGCTCACCCTGTACGGCTTCGCGGACGACGACGAACGCCAGGTCTTCGAGCTGCTGCAGACCGCGAGCGGCGTCGGACCGCGCCTGGCGCAGGCGATGCTCGCCGTGCACACCCCGGACGCGCTGCGCCGCGCGGTCGCCACCGGTGACGAGAAGGCCCTCACCGCCGTCCCCGGCATCGGCAAGAAGGGCGCCCAGAAGCTGCTGCTGGAACTGAAGGACCGGCTCGGCGAGCCCGTCGGCGCCCCCGTCGTCGGCGCACCCGTCAGCCAGGGCTGGCGCGACCAGCTGCACGCGGCCCTGATCGGTCTCGGCTACGCCACCCGCGAGGCCGACGAGGCGGTGGCCGCCGTCGCGCCCCAGGCCGCGGAGGCCGGCGGCACACCCCAGGTGGGACAGCTGCTGAAGGCCGCCCTGCAGACCC
This sequence comes from Streptomyces sp. NPDC046881, assembly GCF_040645015.1. Lineage (NCBI taxonomy): Bacteria > Bacillati > Actinomycetota > Actinomycetes > Kitasatosporales > Streptomycetaceae > Streptomyces > Streptomyces sp. NPDC046881. The sequence continues at coordinate 18,289 of NZ_JBEYXJ010000121.1, forward strand.
TGAACCGCGCCCGCTGACCCGCGCCACCCGCTAGGAGAACTTCGTGAACTGGGACGACACGACCGGCACCCCCGGCGAGGAGCGGCTCGCCGGGCCCGCCGCGGAGCGGCTGGTGGGCTCGGTCGCCGACCGGGAGGACCAGGCCGTCGAGGCCGCCCTGCGCCCCAAGGACCTCGGCGAGTTCATCGGCCAGGAGAAGGTCCGCGAACAGCTCGACCTCGTGCTGCGGGCGGCCCGCGCGCGGGGCGCCACCGCCGACCACGTGCTGCTCTCGGGCGCGCCCGGCCTCGGCAAGACCACGCTGTCGATGATCATCGCGGCCGAGATGGGCGCCCCCATCCGCATCACCTCGGGTCCCGCCATCCAGCACGCCGGCGACCTCGCCGCCATCCTCTCCTCGCTCCAGGAGGGCGAGGTCCTCTTCCTCGACGAGATCCACCGCATGTCCCGGCCCGCCGAGGAGATGCTGTACATGGCGATGGAGGACTTCCGCGTCGACGTCATCGTCGGCAAGGGCCCCGGCGCCACCGCGATCCCCCTGGAGCTGCCGCCGTTCACCCTGGTCGGCGCCACCACGCGCGCGGGCCTGCTGCCCCCGCCGCTGCGCGACCGCTTCGGCTTCACCGCGCACATGGAGTTCTACGAGCCGCACGAGCTGGAGCGGGTCGTCCACCGCTCGGCGGCCCTGCTGGACGTCGGGATCGAGCCGGACGGCGCCGCCGAGATCGCCGGCCGCTCCCGCGGCACGCCCCGCATCGCCAACCGCCTGCTGCGCCGCGTCCGCGACTACGCGCAGGTCAAGGCAGACGGGCTGATCACCCGCGACATCGCGGCCGCCGCCCTCGCCGTGTACGAGGTCGACGCGCGCGGACTGGACCGGCTCGACCGCGCGGTCCTGGAGGCCCTGCTGAAGCTGTTCGGCGGCGGACCGGTCGGCCTGTCCACCCTGGCCGTCGCGGTGGGGGAGGAGCGGGAGACCGTCGAGGAGGTCGCCGAACCGTTCCTGGTCCGGGAGGGGCTGCTGGCCCGTACCCCCCGCGGCCGGGTGGCCACGCCGGCGGCGTGGGCGCATCTCGGCCTCACCCCGCCGCGCTCGCCGGCCACGGGAAACGGACAACAGGACCTGTTCGGGGCGTGATGGCCGCGGCCCGGCGAGGGCAATGGCCCGGGCAGGAACCCAGGTGCCATGCTGAGCGTTGTTCCATGCAAGCGGACTCGCTTAGACTCCGCCGATGCCGCCCTTGTGGGCGGCGCCGACCACACCCCCATCCAACTGGCCGCTCACCCGCGCGGTCGCGCGAAGGAAATTCCGTCCCGTGAATGCCTATACCCTTCTCCCGTTCATCGTGCTCATCGCGGCGATGTTCCTGATGACGCGTTCGGCCAAGAAGAAGCAGCAGCAGGCCGCCCAGATGCGGAACGAGATGCAGCCCGGCTCCGGTGTCCGCACGATCGGGGGTATGTACGCGACGGTCAAGGAAGTCAACGAGGACACGGTCCTCCTCGACGCCGGACCGGGCGTCGACCTCCTCTTCGCCAAGAACGCCATCGGCGCCGTCCTCACCGACGACGAGTACAACCGCATCGTCCACGGCATCGAGCACGACCTGAAGTCCGACGCCGACGTCGTCCCGGACGACGCCTCCTCCCTCACCGAGACCGACGAGACCGACGGGCCTGCCGCCGCTGCCGCCGCCTCCGACGACAAGATCGACCTCGGTAAGAAGGACGCCGCCGAGGACGCCGACGCGGCCGGTGCCGCCGACGCGAAGGCGGAGGACGAGCCGAAGAAGACCGACGGCGACTCCGACGCGAAGTAGTCACGCCCCGGGAGGCGCGGCGGCGGCATGATGGCGCCCCGCGCATCCCGGGCGCGTCTGTTTCCCGCACGGGAGCCCGACACCATGTCATGGCCGACCGCGCCGACCGGGCGCGGGGCGGCCCGAGAGGGAGTACGAGAAGGTGGCAGCACCTAAGAGGGGCCGAAGCGCGAGCGCCCAGAGCAAGCCAGGGCGCTCGCTGGCCCTCATCCTGATCGCCATCGTGGCGCTCACCGGAGGGATGTTCCTCTCCGGGCACACCACTCCGCGTCTCGGTATCGACCTCGCCGGTGGTACGAGCATCACGCTCAAGGCGAAGGCCGACCAGGGGTCCGCGATCAACAAGGCCAACATGGACACCGCGGTCGACATCATGAACCGCCGTGTCAACGGCCTGGGTGTCTCCGAGGCGGAGGTGCAGACCCAGGGGAACGACAACATCATCGTCAACATCCCCAAGGGCACCAACTCCAAGGAGGCGCAGGAGCAGGTCGGCACCACCGCAAAGCTGTACTTCCGGCCGGTCCTGGCCAGCGAGCCCAGCGGCCCCGCCACGAAGACGCCCTCGCCGAGCGCGTCCTCCAGCGGCAGCTCCTCGCCGAAGCCGAGCACCAGCCCGTCGTCGACCGCCTCCTCCAAGGAGAAGGCGTCCTCGTCCGGCTCCACGTCCCCCTCGGCCTCGGCGACCTCGCAGGGCCGCGCCGTCAGCGACGCGCTGAAGGCCGACTCCACTCCCTCGCCGAGCGCTTCCGGCAGCGGCAAGCCCTCGGGCAGCCCCTCGGCCACCCCGTCGGCCTCGGCCAGCGGCGGCTCGAACGCGACGGCCAAGCTCCAGGCCCAGTACGCGGCCCTGAACTGCACCAAGCCCACCGACCGCGCCAACGCCGGCAAGAACACCAAGCCCGGCGACTCCATCGTGGCCTGCGGCCAGATCAACGACGCCTGGTACAAGTACCTCCTCGGCCCGGCCGCCGTGGACGGCACCGAGGTGAAGAAGGCGCAGGCCGTCTTCGACACCCAGGGCGCCGCCGGCTGGCAGGTCCAGATGACCTTCACGGGCGGCGGGGCCAAGAAGTTCGCCGACATCACCGGCGAGCTGGCCAAGAACCAGCCCCCGCAGAACGAGTTCGGCATCGTCCTGGACGGCGAGGTCGTCTCCAGCCCGTACGTGAGCACCGCCATCACCGGCGGCCAGGCGGAGATCTCCGGCAGCTTCAAGCAGGAGGAGGCGCAGAGCCTCGCCAACATGCTGTCGTACGGCGCCCTGCCGCTGTCCTTCCAGGAGCAGTCCGTCACCACCGTCACCGCCGCGCTCGGCGGTGAGCAGCTGCGCGCCGGTCTGCTCGCCGGCGCCATCGGACTCGCGCTGGTCGTGATCTACCTGGTGGTCTACTACCGCGGCCTGTCGATCGTGGCCATGGCGTCCCTGCTGGTCTCCGCGATCCTCACCTACGTGATCATGGCGCTGCTCGGCCCGGCCATCCACTTCGCGCTGAACCTGCCGGCCGTCTGCGGTGCCATCGTCGCCATCGGTATCACCGCGGACTCGTTCATCGTGTACTTCGAACGCATCCGGGACGAGATCCGCGAGGGCCGCTCCCTGCGCCCCGCCGTGGAGCGGGCCTGGCCGCGCGCCCGGCGCACCATCCTGGTCTCGGACTTCGTGTCGTTCCTGGCCGCCGCGGTGCTGTTCATCGTCACGGTCGGCAAGGTCCAGGGCTTCGCGTTCACGCTGGGTCTGACCACCGTCCTCGACGTCGTCGTCGTGTTCTTCTTCACCAAGCCGCTGATGACGCTCCTGGCCCGCCGCAGGTTCTTCGCGGACGGTCACAAGTGGTCCGGCCTGGACCCGAAGAGCCTGGGTGCCAAGCCGCCGCTGCGCCGCACCCGCCGTCCCGCCGGTCCCGTCGCCGGCCCTGCCGACCCGAAGGAGGCGTGAGCATGTCGAAACTCGGCAACCTCGGCGCTCGTCTGCACCGCGGCGAGATCTCGTACGACTTCGTCGGCAAGCGCAAGATCTGGTACGGCGTCTCGATCCTGATCACCATCACGGCCATCCTCGGCCTGGCGGTGCGCGGCCTGAACATGGGCATCGAGTTCCAGGGCGGCGCGGTCTTCACCACGCCGACCAAGATGAGCACCTCGGTGGCCAAGGCCGAGGAGTACGCCAACGACGCCTCGGGCCACCAGTCGGTCGTGCAGAAGCTGGGCAACGGCAGCCTGCGCATCCAGATCGCCGGCATCGACACCGGCCAGTCCGACCGCATCAAGCAGGAGCTGGCCAAGGACCTGAACCTCGACCCGGAGAAGCTCGCCGCCGACCTGGTCGGCCCGAGCTGGGGCGAGCAGATCGCCAACAAGGCCTGGGAGGGCCTGGCGATCTTCATGATCCTGGTCGTGATCTACCTGGCGATCGCGTTCGAGTGGCGCATGGCCATCGCGGCCCTGGTCGCGCTGATCCACGACATCACCATCACCACCGGTATCTACGCCCTGGTCGGCTTCGAGGTCACGCCCGGCACGGTCATCGGTCTGCTGACCATCCTCGGTTACTCGCTCTACGACACGGTCGTCGTCTTCGACAGCCTGAAGGAGCAGACGAAGGACATCACCAAGCAGACCCGCTGGACGTACAGCGACATCGCCAACCGGTCGATCAACGGCACCCTGGTCCGCTCCATCAACACCACGGTCGTCGCCCTGCTGCCGGTCGCCGGTCTGCTCTTCATCGGCGGCGGCTTCCTCGGCGCGGGCACGCTCAACGACATCTCCCTGTCGCTGTTCGTCGGTCTCGCGGCCGGTGCCTACTCGTCGATCTTCATCGCCACGCCGCTCGTCGCCGACCTCAAGGAGCGCGAGCCGGCGATGAAGGCCCTCACCAAGCGGGTCATGGCCAAGCGCGCCCAGGCCGGTGCGGAGGAGGGCCTCACGGAGGCCCACGGCGCCGGTGACGACGCCGACGAGGCCGCGCCCGCCGTGGTGGGCCCGCGCAACCAGCCCGCGGCCCGCGGCCGCGGCCGTGGCCGCACCTCGGGGAAGCGCCGATGACCGACATCAAGGAACTGCTGCTCAGCCGCATCCGCGACGTCGCCGACTACCCGGAGCCGGGCGTGATGTTCAAGGACATCACCCCGCTCCTGGCCGACCCGGCGGCCTTCACCGCGCTCACCGACGCACTGGCGGAGATCGCCGCCAACACCGGCGCGACCAAGATCGTCGGTCTGGAGGCGCGGGGCTTCATCCTCGGCGCCCCGGTCGCCGTCCGCGCGGGCCTGGGCTTCATTCCGGTCCGCAAGGCGGGCAAGCTGCCCGGAGCCACCCTGCGCCAGGCGTACGACCTGGAGTACGGGTCGGCGGAGATCGAGGTGCACGCGGAGGACCTGGCCGCCGGCGACCGCGTGCTGATCGTGGACGACGTCCTGGCCACCGGCGGCACCGCCGAGGCCGCGATCCAGCTCATCCGGCGCGCGGGCGCCGACGTCTCCGGCCTCGCGGTCCTCATGGAACTGGGCTTCCTGGACGGCCGTGCCCGCCTGGAACCGGCCCTGGACGGCGCCCCGCTGGAGGCGCTTCTCCAGGTCTGAGCCCCCGCACCCGTGGACGGCCGCCCCCCCCCCGCCCCCGCGGCCCGAGCCCGCCACCCCGCCCCCCCCGCCCCGCCCCCGCCCGCCAGGGATGGAGACGCGGCGCCCCCACCCCACCC
>NZ_JBEYXJ010000122.1:0-23789 GCF_040645015.1 Streptomyces sp. NPDC046881
GGTGCCCCGGCACCGGCCGGCTGGCGGGTGTCGCTGGCGCTGCTGCACGCCGTCTTCGACGGCCTGGACATCGTCGGCTGGGAACACCGCGGGGTCTGGCAGACGGTACGCGAGGAGACCGGCCGCCGGCTGCCGGGAGGACTCGGCGGGCCGGACCGGCGACGCGCTGCCGCCGGGATCCGCGACTGGTGGCACCACAGCCCCCAGGCCCGGCTGGAGGCGATGCCCAAGGCCTGGCAGGACGTCCTCGGCGAGCACCTCCGAGCGGTGCGGCAGGCCGCGGAGGACTGGCGCACCCACTACTTCGCGGCCGGCGAGGCCACGATCGGCCCGCGCCGGGCCGCCGCCCACCACGTCGTCTTCCACTGGAACCGGGGCGGGCTGTCCACAGCCCGCCAGTGCCTGCTCACCGAGGCACTCGCCGCCGACGGCCACGAGGGAGCGGACTGACCATGGGCCACCCACCGGCACCGGCATCCATCGGCGACGACGACCGCGACGCGGTCCTCGGGAGCACCGCGCTGCTGCGGCTCGCCGGTCTGCCCGCCCAGGTGTGGGCGGCCGGTGGCGCCGCCGACCTGTTCGACACCGCCGCCCGGCTCGCCGACACCACCGAGGACCTCGCCGTACGGGCCAGGGCACTGGCCGACCGGCTGGGCGGGACGGTCGTGCCGGACCCCTCGCTGACGCCCGCCGACCGCGGTGCCGTACTCGCCCTGCGTCGGCACCTGCACTCCGGCGCGGCACCACGCCCGGCGCACTGCCTGCTGCTCGAACGCTGCCCCGCGGTGCCCCCCGAACTCGCCGCCCAGGCCCGCGCCCTGCGGAGCGAGGCCGAAGCGGCCGAGACGGCCGCCGGCGCGTTGCGGCAGGCCGTCGCGGCCGAGCAGCAACGGCTGGCCGAGCACGCCTGGCAGGCGGCGCGCTCCACCCCGGTGCTGCGGGCGTTCGTGGACAGCGCCGCCCCCGGGCTCGCCGACGACATCGAACGGCGGCTCGCCCGAGGGGAGTCCTGGTCGAGCCGGCGCCTGCGCAAACGCGCCGCCTATCTGTGGCGTGTGATGGGCCGGGCCGCAGCGAAGACCACGCCCCGCGGCCTGGCGGGCCAGATCGCCGCGGTCCCCGTCTCCGGCGCACCCGGCGGTCGTCCGTGGCTGCTCGCGCCCGGTACCCGTATCGGCGCCCTGGCCACGGTCACCGTGGAGAACGTCCACCTCGTCAGGGCCCGCACCACTCCGGCAGACCTGCACACCGCCGCAGCCGGGACCCTGCTCGCCCCGGCGCCGCTGCTCTTCACCGAGCCCCCCGCCACCGCGGCCGGCGACGGCCCCGGTCACCTACGCTGCTACGTCGTCGACCCCCGCGCCCCCGGCCGGCTCCGGCAGATCGTGCTGCGCCGCACCCCCGTACTGGAGGGTGTGCTCGCCCTCCTCGCCGACGGCCCGCGGCCCTTGGGGGAACTCGGACGGCTGCTGCCCGCCCTTACCGCGCCACCCGGCCGGCCGCCGCTGACCCCCGATGTGCTGCGCGGGTTCCTGCAGCACCTGTGCACCCTGGGCGTGCTGCAGACCTGCCGTCCGCCCCGGCAGCACCACAGCGGCTGGATGCCCGCCGAGACCCTCGTCGGCACCGGCGCCGCGGCCGCCCTCCGTACCCTGCCGCAGCCTCCCGCGGACGGCGGATCCGCTGCCTGGTTCCTGGACTGCTACCGCCGTCCGGGTGCCGGCGCCGCCGTGCCCGCGGCGGCCGTCGCCCGCGTCGAGCGCGGGCTGCGGATCGCGGCCCGGCTCGCCGCCCTCCGCGCCGCCGACCACCCCGCCGACCCCCTCCAGCTGCTGCCCGCCGCGATCCGACCGACCGAGCGGCCGCGTCTCCTCGGCGAGCTCCTCACCGAGCAACTGGCCGCCGACACCCCGCTCGCCGAGCGCCGCCATCCGGGCTGGCATCCCGCCCGCGACCGCACCGGCGGCTATGCCCGGCTGCTCGCGCACCTGGACGCCGCCGCCCGCTCCGGCGCGGCCTGCGTCGACGTCGACGACGCGCTGCTGGACACCCTGGGCGCCCCACCCGGCGAGCAGGCCCTGCCGCCCTGGCCCCTCGACTGCCTCCTGCGCCCGCTGTCCCCCACCGCCGGCCCCGGCCCCGTCGCCGTGTTGGAGACCGCCTCGGCCGCCGGGGTGCTCGACGCCAGGTTCGCCGACCACCTCACCGCCCTGAACGACGGCTACCGCCACAGCGACGCCTACCGTGCCTTCCTCACCGCCGTCGAGGAACGCACCGGGGTCCGCTTCGTCGAGGTGCTCGTGCCGCCGCTGACCGAACGGTCCGCCAACGCCGTACGACGGCCCGTCACCACCCGCTGGTGGACCGGCGACCCCGACCCCACCCCCTACTACGGCCCGCCCCCACGCGCCCGCTACCTCCCGCTGGACCGCATCAGCCTGCGCACCGGCGGCGGCCGGGTCATCGCCGAGGCGGACGGCCGGCGCATCATCCCCGTCCACCACGCCACCCGCTCCCCCGCCCCGCCCTACGACACCCTCGTACGCCTGCTGCTCACCGCCGGCCACCCCGCCGCCTCCTGCCTCATCCGCCTGGACGCCCCGGAAGCGGCCCTGCCCCACCTGGCCCGGCTGCCGCGGCTGACCGCCGGCGGCGACCTCGTCCTGGCCCCCGCCACCTGGCGGATCGACCGCCGCCGGCTGTGGCGGCTGGAGGACGACCCGCTCGCCAAGGTCCGCACCCTGGCCCTGCTGCGCCGCGACGCCGACCTGCCCCGGCACGTCTTCGCCCGCACCGCCCCCGGCGCGAAACCCGTCCCCGTCGACCTCGCCTCCCTGACGGCCGTCCACCTCATCGAGCGGCTGTGCGCCCGGCAGGCCAGCACCACCGTGCTGGTGGAGGAGATGCTGCCCGCACCCGACCAACTGCTGCTGCGCGACGCGCTGCACGGCGGCGCGGCCGTCGCCGCCCAACTGCTGCTCCGGCTCCCCCACGACCACAGCACCGGACGGCCGGCCGAGGCCGCCGCCCGCGCCCTGGTCCACGGCAGCCGGCACGACGTCCCCGGCCCGCCCGCCAGGCGGTCCGCCGGGGCGGCCCACACCCAAGGAGTGAAAGGGGAAGTCCCATGCCCGGCACCGAACACACCGAACTCGACACACTGATCAACGACCTCGAAGAGCGCATCACCCACGAGGACCTGCCGACCGCCTCCGCGTACACCGAGGCGTGCAGCGGCCTGTGCACGATCGTCGTGTGCGGGACGGTCGTCATCTGTTGATCCCACCCCGAGGGGCCGCCCGCCCCACGGCGGACGGCCCCTGCCCCGGCCGGCAGGATGCGAGGAGGACGATGACGCACACCACACCGCCGCCGGCCCCGCTGCCGGGTGACGTCCACGACATCGCCGTGCGCTACCTCCGGCAGTGGGCCACGGCACCCGGGCCGGGCGGACACCGCTGCGATCCCGGCATCCCGGTCCTGGCCCACCTGGTCGCCGACGACCGGGCGGCACCCGCCGCCGTGGCCGTATGGTCCCGAACCGCCGGCCGGGGCCCTTCCCTCCCGTCCCTGTACGACGGCGGCCTGGCCGGCACCCTCGTCGGCCTGCACCTGGGCGCCCGCCTCCACCCCGGACTGCGACCCGCGGCCGACCGGCTCGCCGCCCACCTCCGCACCCGCCCGCCCCGCTGCCGCACCCACCACGTCACCTTCCCCGACTACGACCTCATCTCCGGCCCCGCCGGCACCCTCCTCGCCCTGTGCGCCACCGAACCAGGCGAACCCGACGAGGCGACCGAGCCGAGTGAGACCGGAGAACCAGACGGGCCCGGCGGACCCGGCGGGCGTGGGCTGGCCGCGCACCTGGCGCTCCTGTGCGACGAGGAGGACCTGGGACGGCTGCGCACCGGCCACTACGCGCACCATCCGCATCTGGCCTGGGTGCACGGCCGCATCAACACCGGTATGGGCCACGGCGTCGCCGGCCTCACCACCGCCCTCACCGCCGCACTGCGCCGCACCCCCGCGGACACCGGCCTCGCGGGCAGCCTCGCCACGGCACTCGGCCGGGCCACCCGCTGGCTGGTCCGTCACGCCTACGACGACGACCGCGGCATCCGCACCTGGCCCGCCGCCGGACCGGGAAGTCCCCCCGCACCCGCGGCCCACCCGCGCCAGGCCTGGTGCTACGGCACCCCGGGAATCACCTGGGCACTGTGGGACGCCGCCGACGCCCTCGGCGACACCATGACCGCCGACTGGGCCACGGCCGCCTTCACCACACTCGCCGAGCACTACGACGAGACCTTCCACCTCTACGGCGACTCCCCCGGCGACCGCCTCGGGCTCTGCCACGGCGCCGCGGGAGTGCTGGCGGTCGCCGACGCCTTCGACCGGCACGCCCGGCTACCCGCCGCCGCCATCCTCAGAGACCGGCTCACCCACCACCTGACCGACCGGCTCGCCCCACCGTGGCCCGCCGGCTGGGGCGCGGACCTGCTGACCGGGCTGCCGGGCGTGCTGGCCGCACTGCTCACCACCACCCGGCCGGCCCCGCGCACCTGGCTGCTCTGCCTCGGCCTACGCTGACGGGAGGGCGGGGCCCGAGCCGCCGCCGGCAGCGAGTTGGCCGTGCACTCGTGTCACGCCCCCGGGGCATCGGGCATCCCGGCCGCTCGGTCCCGGTGCGGGGCGGCGGCCTCCAAGGCGGCGATGCTCCCCGACATGATCGTGCGTACGTGCTCGGTGATGTGCTCCACGGGCCAGTCCCACCAGGCCACCGCCAGCAGCCGGGCGACGTCCCGGTCGTCGTAGCGGGTACGGATGAGGCGGGCCGGGTGGCCGCCGACGATGCCGTAGTCGGGTACGTCGCCGGTGACCACCGCGCCGGTACCGATGATCGCGCCGTGGCCGATCCGCACACCGGGCATGACGGTCGTACCGTGGCCGAACCAGACGTCGTTGCCGACGACGGTGTCCCCCCGGCCGGGCAGACCGGTGAGCAGGTCGAAGTGGTCCGACCAGGAACCGCCCATGGTCGGGAAGGGAAAGGTGGACGGGCCGTCCATACGGTGGTTGGCGCCGTTCATGATGAACCGCACGCCCGTGCCCAGCGCGCAGAACTTCCCGATGATCAGTTTCTCGGGCCCGTAGTGGTAGAGCACGTTGCGGATCTCGAACGCGGTCGGCTCGTCCGGGTCGTCGTAGTAGGAGAACTCCCCGACCTCGATCAGTGGGGACTTCACCAGCGGCCTGAGGAGCACCACCCGCGGCTGTTCGGGCATCGGATGCAGGACCGTCGGGTCGGCGGGCACGGGCATGAGGGGGAGGCTCCTTCGGCGGTCACGGGGCGGTGGACCGGGTCATGATCGCGGTCAACGGCCGCCGGGGACACCGATTTACGCCTCCGCCACGCCCCTGTCCGGGACTGCGCACGACGGTTCGTCGAGGCTCGAACTGCTGCCCACCGGCCACGAGCCCGTTGTCACCGACTCCGCGGACGAGCACGGGTGACGGTGTGCGGCAGCGCCCGCAGGGGTTCGTCTTGCGTCAGCGTATGAAGTTTCACGCCCCACGTACCCTCTTCCTGTGCCAGCCTCCCGCCTCCATCGCGTCGCCGTCCTCGTACTCGAAGGCGCGAAGCCGCTCGATGTCGGCATTCCCGCGCAGGTCTTCACGACCCGCGCGAGCATGCCGTACGAGGTGCGGGTGTGCGGGGCGACGCCCGGCCTCGTGACCGGCGGCGACGGCCTCGCGTACCACGTCGCCCACGGCCTCGACGCGCTTGCCTGGGCCGACATCGTCTTCGTCCCCGGCTACCGGTTCCCGGACCGCGACGACCCGCCGCAGGCCGTCGTCGAGGCACTGATCGCCGCCCACCACCGGGGCGCGCGGCTCGCCGCCATCTCGACGGGTGCCTTCGCGCTCGCCGCCACGGGCCTGCTCGACGGCAGGCGCGCCACGACGCACTGGCACTACACGCGGGCACTCATGGCCAGGCATCCGCTGGTCCAGGTCGACGAGAACGTGCTGTTCGTCGACGAGGGCAGCGTGCTCACCTCGGCCGGCGCCGCCTCCGGCATCGACCTGTGCCTGCACATCCTGCGCGGCGACCTCGGGGTGGCCGCGTCCAACCACGCGGCCCGGCGTCTGGTCGCCGCACCCTACCGCAGCGGCGGACAGGCCCAGTACGTGCCGCGCAGCGTCCCCGAGCCGCTCGGCGAGCGGTTCGCCGCCACCCGCGAGTGGGCGCTGCACCGGCTCGGCGACCCCCTCACCCTCGACATACTGGCGCGGCAGGCGGGCGTCTCGCCGCGCACCTTCTCCCGGCGCTTCGTCGAGGAGACCGGCTACACGCCGATGCAGTGGGTGATGCGCGCCCGCATCGACCTGGCCCGCGAACTGCTGGAGCGCTCGGAGCGCAGCGTCGAGCAGATCGCCGCCGACGTCGGGCTCGGCACCGGCGCGAACCTGCGCCTGCACTTCCAGCGCATCCTCGGCACCACGCCGACCGAGTACCGGCGCACTTTCACCCGGGGCGAGTAGCCGCCCGGCACCGCCTGGCGGGATCCTTTCGAACCGTGGCGATGTCGCCACTGTCAGCGCCGCGTCGCGCGGGCGAGCCTTGGTGGCGAAGGGAAGGGACCTCACTCATGACTCGCATCGCCATCAACGGGTTCGGCCGCATCGGACGCAATGTGCTGCGCGCACTGCTGGAGCGCGACAGCGCCCTCGAGATCGTCGCCGTCAACGACCTGACCGAGCCCGCCACTCTCGCCCGGCTGCTCGCCTACGACAGCACGGCCGGACGGCTCGGGCGGCCGGTGACCGTCGACGGGGACGCCCTCGTGGTCGACGGCCGCCGGATCACCGTGCTGGCCGAGCGCGAACCGGCGCAGCTGCCGTGGGCCGAACTCGGCGTCGACGTCGTCCTGGAAGCCACCGGCCGCTTCACCTCGGCCAAGGCCGCCCGGGCCCATCTCGACGCGGGCGCGAAGAAGGTACTCGTCAGCGCGCCGTCGGACGGCGCCGACGTCACGCTCGCGTTCGGGGTCAACACCGACGCCTACGACCCGGCCGTGCACACGATCGTCTCGAACGCCTCCTGCACCACCAACGCGCTCGCCCCGCTGGCCAAGGTGCTCGACGACCTCGCCGGCATCGAGCACGGCTTCATGACGACGGTGCACGCCTACACGCAGGAGCAGAACCTGCAGGACGGGCCGCACCGCGACGCCCGTCGCGCCCGGGCCGCCGGCGTCAACATCGTGCCGACCACGACCGGTGCCGCCAAGGCGATCGGCCTGGTGCTGCCGAACCTCGACGGCAAGCTCTCGGGCGACTCGATCCGCGTACCGGTGCCGGTGGGCTCGATCGTCGAACTCAACACGACCGTCACCCGGGACGTGACGCGCGACGACGTGCTGGCGGCGTACCGTGCCGCAGCGGAGGGGCCGCTCGCCGGCATCCTCGAGTACTCGGAGGACCCGCTCGTGTCGTCCGACATCACCGGCAATCCGGCTTCGTCGATCTTCGACTCGGCCCTCACCCGCGTCGACGGCCGCCACGTCAAGGTCGTCGCCTGGTACGACAACGAGTGGGGCTTCTCCAACCGGGTGATCGACACCCTGGAGTTCCTCGCCACCCGCTGACCGGACGGCGGGGTGGTACCCGGCCAGGTACGCCTCACCCGACCGGAGCGGGCACAGGATGTCGGGTGCGACAGGCTTGGTCCTTCCTAGCGTTGGTGAGCGAAAGGGAAGGAGGCCGGGGTTGCTGGATCGGCTGAACCAGGCCATGGAGTACATCGAGGATCACCTCGACCAGCACATCGAGGTGTCCGCGCTGGCCCGGATCACGGTCACGTCCGAGTACCACTTCCGGCGGCTGTTCTCGTCACTGGCGGGGATGGCGCTGTCGGAGTACGTCCGACGCCGGCGGCTCACCGTCGCGGGGGCCGAAGTGCTGGCCGGGGAACCGACCTTGCTGGAGATCGCGATCCGCTACGGCTACACCTCGGGGGAGGCCTTCGCCCGGGCGTTCCGCGCCGTGCACGGCGTCGGTCCCGGCGAGGCCAGGCGTACCGGCGCGGCTCTGAACTCGCAGCCCCGGCTGTCCTTCCGCCTCACCGTCGAAGGGAGCAACACCATGCGGTACCGCATCGTGGAGAAGGAAGCATTCCGGGTCGTCGGCAGGAAGGCCCGCGTCCCGCTGATCTACGAGGGGATCAACCCGCACATCGCCGAGCACGTCAAGAGCATCTCGCCGGAAACGATGTTGCGGATCGCCGGCCTCTCGGACCAGGACCCGGAGGGCGTGGTGTCGGCGACCGTGCGCCTGTCGGACGGCTTCGAGGAGGGCAGCGAACTCGACTACTACCACGCCGTGGTGACCGCTGCCGCCGAGTTGCCCGAGGACCTCGACGTGCTGGACTGCCCGGCGGGCACCTGGGCCGTGTTCGAGAACACCGGGCCGTTCCCGCAGGCGTTGCAGCAGATGTGGGCTGACGTGGCCGCCCAGTGGATCCCGTCCAACCCGTACGAGTACCGTCCGGGGCCGGAGATCCTGCGCACCCGCCCGGCTCAGGACGACCCGGCGCGGTCCGACGCGCAGTTGTGGATCCCGGTGACCCGCACGGCTGTCTGAGCCGGTCGCCGATTCACGCTCCGGGGGCGGGGCGCCCGGCCTCGGAACGTGTCCGGTGGGCCTGCCCGGCGCTCACCTCCGGTCGCCGGGCCGGGCCGCCGTCCTCGCGTTGCGCAACCGGAGAAGGTACGTCGCGGTGAGCGCCACGGCACGGTCTTCGTCACGGGACAGATCCGCGAGGGCACGTGTCGTCGTGCTCCCCGGGATGTCGGCGAGCGCCTGGGTCAGCCGTCGACGCGCGGACGGTCCACCTGTGCCGTCGGCGAGGCGGTTGACCAGCCCGGTGGCGATCCGGTCCGCCAGCGCCGGATCCCCCGCCAGGGTGCTCAGTGCGTCGGCTGCGTCGGTGTCGTTCCTCCCCTCGACGATCATGTCGACGAGCGTGGGGACGGCGTCGGCTGCTCCACGGGACCCGAGCGCCAGAGCCGCGTGCCCGCGAACCACTGCGTCGGGGTCCGTGAGGGCGTCCCGCAGCAATGCGGTCGCCTCGCCGTTCGGTATCTCGGCGATGGACTGGACGGCGCGTCTGCGCACCTCGGCCACGGGCGAGCCGAGGCCCTCCGCCAGCAGTGCCGTCCCGTCCTCGCCCGACTGCGCCAGAGCCCAGCGAAGGGCTCCGGCGACGTTGGGGTCCGACTCGCTCAGGACGGCCTCGACCAGGGCTTCCACCGGCACGGGACCTTCCTCGACCGCGGACAGGGCCGCCCGCTGCCGCGCCCCCGCGCTCTTCGACCCCAGCGCCTGGAGGAGCGCCACGGTCTGGAGGACGTCCTCCCAGCCGGCGGGTTCCGCGGCGTCGATCCGGCGGAGTCGCCTGAGCAACTCGGTCTCCGCCGCGATGCGGTCGCGCGTCCGGCGGATGAGGTCGTCGACGAGTTCCGCGGGCGTGAAGCCGGGGTCGTCGAGCGCGCGACCGACGTCACGCAGCGACAGCCCCAGCGACCGCAGGCTCTCGATGTGGAAGATCCGCCGGACGGTCTCGCCGGAGTACTCACGGTAGCCGGAGTCGGTGCGGCCCGTAGGGTGCACCAGGCCGAGCGACTCGTAATGCCTGAGCATGCGAGCGCTGACCCCGGACCGTTTCGCGACCTCACCGATCAACACTGCCTACTGCTCCTCCCGGGCGGCTCCGCCGAGGGCCACTATGCGCTTCGCCTCCTCGACCGCGAACTCGAACCCGGCGTCCGGATCGCGCCACAGTCGTTCCGTGGCGATCGCGTGCGCACGCACACGAGGGTCGAGATCCGTCACAGCGGCGCCCAGCACCGGCACCATCGTCTCACCGAGCGCGATCAGCGCCCGGCTCAGGCTCAGCTGCGTCTCGCGTTCACCGCGCCCGAGCTGTGCAGCCAACGCCACGGCCAGCTCGTGCTCCTGGCCTTCGGGGACGAGCACCACCGCTGCCCGCCAAGCGCTCCGGGCCACCTCGTCGTCGGGGTCGGACAGCAGCGCCGGGGTGATCGCCGGCCACGCCTTCCGATCCCCGATCTTGGACAGTGTGTGCAACGCCTGGCTGCGTGCCTGCGCTCGCCCCGAGCGGACTTCACCGAGAAGCAGCGGGACCGTCATCGATGCCGGGTGGCGGGTGAGGGCCCACGTCAGCATTTCACGCACGGAGAACTCCGGTTCCACCGCGCATCGCTCGACGAGCTTGCCGATGAACTCCGGGTCCGGGGCCGTGCCGACCGCCAGCGCCGCCTGCAGCCGGACCGACGAGTTGTCGTTCTCCAGCGCCCGAAGGGCCCGCACCGTATTCGTGTCCCCGCTTGTCCTGGTCATGTGGACCACCTCCAGGCCACAGTGAAGACCTTGACACTGTGTCAAGGTCCAGCGGAGCCGGGCCGGCTGCCGAAGTCCCGGGGTCGTCACCCCCCGACGACGGCCCGCCGGCGTCCCTTCGGCCGGCGGGGCGTCGGTTCGGGGTGTTCGGTTGCCGCCGCGGTCAGGCGCGGCAGCGCAGCATCTCCAGGGGCGGGTGCGCGAGGAGGTCCGCCCAGAAGTCCTCGCCGAACTCGCGGATGCCGGCTTCGGACACCTGCAGCGGTACCCACTGCAGGTCCCCGAACCCGGCCGCCCGCAGGCACTCCTCGTAGACCTCGCGGCGCGGGACCGTGCTGACGATGCTGATCGGTTGCGGTTCGAGGAGAGCCGTGACCCGCACCCGCGGCCCCGTCCCGGCTTCCTCGCCGGTGGGCTCACACAGGAACCCGTACTTGTCCAGGGACGGGCAGTCGAACCGGTAGTCGGGCTTCTGGGCGAACACGAAGAGCTCCCCGCCCGGCAGCAGGCTCCGGTGGATGTTGCCACACATCCGCTGCATCGTCGCGACGTCCTCGGCGTAGTTGAGGCACTGCACCGCCACGGCGATGTCGAAGCGCCGGTCGAAAGGCGGAAGTTGGGCCACGTCGCCGACCTCGTAGCGGGCACCCAGCGGGTCACGCTGTTCGATCTCGCGCGCGGCCGCGATCATCTCGACGGAGATGTCGACCCCGAAGACGTCCGTGGCGCCGCGCCGTTTGAACTCCCTGCTGTAGAAGCCGGTGCCGCACGCCAGGTCGAGAACCGACCTGCCGCTCACGTCCCCGACCATGCCCAGGAAGCTCGGTACCTCCCCGTACCGGATCAGTGGCAGGGACTTGAACCCCTCGAACGCCTCGCCGATCTTGTCGTACTGCTGCACACTCACGTGCCGCCCCCTCGTGTGTTCCGTCCTGTACGTGGCCACGCCACGGCGAGCCTCCGGATGCGGAGGCTCGCCGGTCGTGGTGGTGGCAGGAAGTCTCCTCCGGCGGTGTCCCGGGGCCGTACTGGCAGATGGCACGAGAAGTCGGCCGGGTGACCCTCGTATCACCCAACATCACCTGCCGAGTCGTTCGGCGGGTCACCCGTCCTCCGAGGTTGCCCTGGCGATCGCAGCGTGGTCGGCGGTGTCCCGTCCTACGATCCTGAGTGGTTCAGATCGGACGGCGATCCTTCGGACGGTGATGTGGAAATGACCGCAGAAGCGCTGGCGATCCTGCAGGCGGCCGGAGCCGACGGGATCGAGCACCCCGGCGGCACCCTGCTGGCGCACCTGAAGCGAGTCGGCGCGCTGCTCGCCTCGTGGGGCGCTCGCCCGGCGCTGGTGTCGGCCGGGCTGTGTCACGCGTTCTACGGGACCGATGGGTTCCCGGTGGCCCTGATGGACCTGGGGCGCCGGGCGGAACTGGTCGAGGCGATCGGTGTCGAGGCCGAAGCGCTCGTCTACCTCTATGCCTCCTGCGACCGCTCGTCCTCCTACCGGGGGCTGACCGACGACGCTGGCATGTTCGTCGACCGGTTCACCGGTACACGGGTGCGGCCAGGCCTGGAAGCGCGTCGGGACTTCGCCGAACTGACCGCTGCCAACGAGCTGGACATCGCGGTGATCAGCCCGGAGGTCCGCACACGGTACGGGGCGGACCTGCTCGGCCTGTTCACCCGGTGGCGGCCGCTGCTGTCGGAGCCGGCCTGGGCGCACTGCCGTAGCGTGCTGGGCCAAGCCGCCGGCTGACCGTCCGGCACGTACGGCATGCGGCTCATCGGCGCAGGAGCTCCTCGCGGAGCTGGGTGAGGGCGCGGTGCAGTGTGCTCTTGACCGTGCCCGGCGACAGGCCGAGTGCGGTGGCCGTCTCCCGTGTGGACATCTGCTCCCAGTGGCGCAGCACGACGACGGCACGCTGCTGGGGCGCCAGCGACTTGACGAGGTCCATGAGGAACGTACGGTCCGCGTGCCGCTCGGCGGAGTCCTCGACGCTCGTCTCCGGCAGGTGCGCGGAGGGGAGTTCGCGGAGTCGCTGGGCCCGCCGCCACCACTCCGCCCGCGTGTTGATCATGATGCGGCGCAGGTAGGCGTCGGCGAGCCGCTTGTCCGCGATGCGGTCCCACCGGGGGTATGCGCGCAACAACGCGGTCTGGAGCAGGTCCTGTGCTTCCAGCGGGTCGCTGACCAGACAGCGGGCGCTGCGCAGCAGAGCGTCGTGCCGGGTACGGACGTACTCCTCGAAGTCCGTTGCGGGGGCATGGGGTTCGGGTGGGGTGGTCGTCGTCATCGGCTGGCCCTTTCAGGCAGGGGCGGGAAGAGGCCCGCTACGGGGTGTCAGGGGCGCGGCGGGGCGCACCTGCTGTGGCCGGCGTGTTTGCCGCACGCCTGCGCCTCCAGGTGGAAGCCGCGGCCGTGGACGAACTTGACGGCCCGGGTGTTCTGGCTGCCTCCGGAGTGCACGGTCGCCGAGCAGGCGCCGCTGTCCCGCCATGAGCCGTAGTCGATGTCCCAGTAGAGGCTGACCTTGTCGCCCCGGCTTGCGTGGGTGATCGTGGCCCAGTAGTAGCGCGGTCCTCCGGGTCGGTTGCCGTAACGCAGCTGGATCCGGGTGCTGCCGATCTTCGTCGCCGGGCCGTTGTGCCGCCGGTCGCGGGGGATGGAGGAGTTGGGATCGACGCTGGGGCCGCACGAGTCGGCCGTCGTGTGGCGGACGGGCGGCGTCTGCGGGGTCGTGGCTGCGCCGGCCGGGGTGGCGAGCAGCAGGGTGGCGGCGACGGCCGCCACCGTGGTCCTGGAGGTCGTGGACAGGGGGGTGAGGGCCGGCGTCCGCCGCGCCCCAGCCGATGTCTTCCTGGTGATCATCACGGTGCCTTCCCGTTGCGTCCGGGCATGTCGGGTACGAGGGGGGCGGCGCCGGGTGGGGTGACGTGAGGTCGCACCCACCCGGCGCCGTCCGTCGCTCGGGATCGTTCAGGCGCGGACCGGTCCGGTGCGAAGAGCCCCCGTGGCTCTCGGCCGCTCCGGTCAGCGGCGCAGGTAGTCCCAGGTGTGGCTGCCGACGATGCCGTCCGCGCCGCCGGTGATGTGGTGGTGGCTCTGGAGCCACTTGACCGCGGCGAGGGTGCCGGAGCCGAAGCTGCCGTCGACGGACAGCCACACGGGGTAGTCCGTGTGCTGGTTGATGATGTCCTGGATCTCCCTGACGGCGTCCGCGTGGGAGCTTCCCTCGCTGATGGTCGCGGTGCCGTAGTAGTAGTCGCAGGTGTAGCCGACGGTGGAGCGGTAGGTGCAGGAGTGCACGGCGGCCTGGGCCGCCGCCGAGCCGGTCGTCCGGGGGCCGGCGGCCGCCTGGGCGGCCGTCACGGGTACGGCGACGAGCAGTGCGGCGGTCAGGGCCAGGGCGCCGACGACTCGGGTGCGGGTGGACGGCATGGGCATGTCTGTCTCCTCGTGGAGAGCGGAGTTGACGGGAAGCGGGGCGGGTGCGCGGCTGTCAGCAGGTCGGCAGGTGGGGCACCTTGGGTGCCGCTCCGCGCACGTAGTGGTTGCTCACCCAGGCCGGGTCGCTGTCGGACAGCAGGGTGACCTTCGTCCACCACTTGTTGCCCGAGACCTTGCTGGTGTGCCGGTTGGTCTGGCAGTACGCACGGAGCGTCGCGTTGGACACCCTGACGGCGACCCTGCAGCTCGTGCGCGGGCACTCGCGCAGGGCCACGTGCGTACCCTTGACGCGGATCTTCTTCACGCCGGCGGCCGACACCTCGAACACTGGCGCCGACACCTCGGACACCGGCGCCGACACCTTGGACACCGGCGCCGGGGCCACGGGCTGCGGGGCACGGGTGTCGCCTTGTGCGGGGCCGGCCAGGGCGATGCTGCCGGCCATGGCGAGCGTGGCCGCGGCGAGCGCCCAGCTGTTGCGCATCGAAGGGGGCATTCCTGTACTCCTTTCACTGGCGCCTTGCTGCACGGCGCATTCGGGTTGTTCGGGGCAGTCGACGGGCCGGACCGGCGAGTGGCCGTCCGCTCCTGCCTGACCTCGACTCTTCCGGCCGGGGAATTGTTTGGGCAGCCGGTTCCGCCGCCCTGATCAATGGCGGTTCCGGCTTCCCCCGACCGGCCGGCGCCGGGCAACGACTGTGCCAACGAGGGGCTGTGGGGAAGCTGAAGATCTCTGAAGGCACCAACTCGACTGCCTTGTACGCCTCTTCAGGTTGGCCACAGGGTCTGTCCCGCATCCTGGGGTCATGCGCGTACTCGTGGTGGAGGACGACCGGCGGATGGCGGAGCTGCTGCGGCGCGGCCTGGCCGGTGAGGGATGGGCGGTCGACGTCGTGCACGACGGGCTGTCCGGGGTCGAGCGGGCGGGCGAGAACCCGTACGACGCGATCGTGCTGGACCTGATGCTGCCGGGCCTGAACGGATACGGAGTGTGCGGCCGGCTGCGTGAGGCGGGCATCTGGGCGCCGGTGCTGATGCTGACCGCGATGGACGGGGAGTACGACGAGGCGGAGGGCCTGGACGTCGGAGCGGACGACTACGTGACCAAGCCGTTCTCGTTCGTGACGCTCCTGGCCCGGCTGCGGGCGCTGATGCGGCGCGGTCAGCCGCAGCGTCCCTCGGTGCTGCGCGTCGGAGACCTGGAAGTGGATCCGGCCGCCCGGCACTGCCGTCGCGGCACGGTGCCGGTGGCCCTCACCGCGCGGGAGTTCGCGGTCCTGGAGTACCTGGCGCGGCGCGGCGGTCAGACGGTCACCAAGACGGAGATCCTGGAGCATGTCTGGGACGACCGGTTCGACGGAGACGTCAATGTGGTGGAGGTCTACGTCAGCGCCTTGCGCCGCAAGATCGACACTCCCTTCGGGCGGCGGTCCATCCGTACGGTCCGGGGCATCGGCTACCGGCTCGACGTCGCACCGGAGACGGCATGCTGAGGAGCCCCCGGGCACCGCGCACCGAGCGCCGCACGCGACCGGGCAGCGTGCGGGTGCGGCTGACCCTGGCCGCGACCGCCGTCGCCGCCGTCCTGCTGGCTCTGGCCGCCGTCGCCTCCGCCGTGGCGGTACGCAACTCCCTGCACGCCTCGGCGCTCCAGCGGGCCAGTGACGGCAGCCCCGTGGCGGCGAGCGAGGTGGCCGCCCCGTGCGCACTCGATGCCGCCGGCACGAGGTGCACGTCCGGCCCCGGTCACGGGGTCGTCGTCCGGCGTGACACGCTCCCGCTGCTCCACGGCGAACACCTGTCGCTCTGGCCGTGGGCCGACCGGGACGACGCGAGGCCGGTGGAGTTGGTTCCGGCCGACGGCTCCGACCCGATCTTCTTCCCCGAATCCTGGACGGACCAGGACCGGCTGACCTCCACGGTGCGGTGGCTGGCCGGCGGCACGCTGGTGCTCACCCTGTTGACCGCCGGCGGGGCGTGGCTGGTCATCGGCCGGGTCCTCAAGCCGGTGGAGGTGATCCGGACGCAGTTCGCCGCGCTGAGTCTGAGCCGGCTCGACCAGCGCATCCCGACGCCGCGCTGCGGCCGGGAGTTCTCCCGTCTGGTGGCGACGATGAACAGTGCCCTGGACCGCCTCGAAGCGGGGGCCGCCCGCCAGCGGCAGTTCACCTCCGACGTCGCCCACGAACTGCGCACCCCGCTCGCCTGCCTGCGGGCCGAACTCGAACTCGCGCTGGCCCCGTCCGGGACGGCCCACTGGCCGGCCGCCGCCCGCGACGCCCTGCACGACACCCTTCATCTCCAGGACATCACCACGAACCTGCTGCTCCTGGCCCGTCTCGACGCGCAGGCTCCGCACTCGCGCATCCTCCTGACCGAGCAGGTGGACCTGCCCGGACTGATCCGCGACGCGGTCGCCCGCCGTGACGTGCCCGACCGCCTGCGTCTCGTCGTCACCGCACCCGACGAACCCGCGCCGGTGACCGGCCACCGCGGCCTGCTCGCCCGGGTCCTGGCGAACCTGCTCGACAACGCCGAACGCCATGCGGCCACCACGATCACCGTCACGCTCACCCTGGACCACGAACGCCGGCAGGCCGTGCTGGAGGTGGCCAACGACGGGCCGCCCATCCCTCCCGAGCACCAGGAGACGATCTTCGAGCGCTTCAGCCGGCTCGACGACGCCCGTACCCGGGACGCCGGGGGCACCGGCCTCGGCCTGGCCATCGCCCGCCGCATCACCACGCTCCACCACGGCACCCTCAGCCTCTCCCCCGGCCGACCCGGCCCGGTGGAGCAGGTGGGCGCCCGGTTCGCCGTACGCCTGCCGCTGACCTCCGAGGGCGCCCACACGCTGGTCGGCGAGCTCCTGCACGCGTGGGAGGAGCCCGACGACATCCCCGCGCTCCTCAGCCACAACGCCGGGGACCAGCCCCTCGAAGACGTGGTGCCCGATCTCGTACGCGCCCTCGTCACGGCCGGACGCGACCACCACCTCCGGGCCCTGCTCCGCCATGTCGCAGGGCAGGCGCCCGCCTGGGAGGTCACCGGTCTCGCCGAGGTCCTCCGGGACGAAGGCATGCCCGCAGCCGCCGACGAACTGCTCGCCGCCCGCACCGCACCGCGCGGGCTCGCACGGGGCGACAGGGTGCGTTGAACGGCACGGGTACGGCGTCCGTCGGCGCCGCGCTGATCGAAGAACGCGCCTGGGGCTTGCCACCGCCCACCGGCCTGCCCGGCGCGGCGGCCCCTTGTGGGGAGTCCCGGCCGAGACCCGTGCCGCGGCCGTGGACGGAGGTGGCGTTCGGCCCCGACGGGCGCGTTCTGGCCGCCACCACCTCGGACGGCGCATCCGACTCCGGGACGTCGGCCACGCCGTCCCTCACCTCTGCACCGCCACCGGCCACATGCTCACCGAGCGCGACGCACCGCCGTCGACTGACGGCACGGTTCGGTCGCTGACGGGATCAGTCCGGGTCGGCCGTGCCGAGGCGGTGGGCGAGGTCGGTCAGATCGGCCGGCCGCAGTACCCGTCCGCCGAACCCCGGCAGTGGGACGTGCAGGGGCTCGGTCCAGCGGGCGGGGATCGCGTCCAGGCCGTGATACGCGCCCGCCAGGGCTCCGGTGACCGCGGCGACGGTGTCCGTGTCGCCGCCGAGGTCGATCGCTGCGCGAAGGGCGTCCTCGAAGCTGGTGGTGCTGCGCAGCGCCCACACCGCGGACCCCAGGCAGGGCCAGACCGCGCCGTTGAACTCCGTCGCCTGGTCCGGATGCCAGTCGGTCGCGAGGACGGTGGCGTAACGCCGACGGTGCTCGGGGTGGACGAGGTCCAGAACGCCGGGAAGGGCGCGGAGGGGATCGGCACCTGCGAGGGTCAGCCGAACGAGTTCGTGGAAGAGGGCGGTCCCTTCCCAGGCGGCGCGGTCGCCGTGGGTGAGGGCGGCGATGCGGCGGGCGGCGTCCATGGTGGCCGCCTGCCCGGCACGTGCGAAGTAGACCGCAGACGTCGATGCCCGCATCAGGGAGCCGTTCCCGGCTGCTCGCAGGTTGGTCCGGAAGTGCGTCGCGGCGGCCAGGTCCCACGGCATGCCGTTGGTCAGCACGTCCTCGGTCTGCAGGCCGATGTCCTTGGGTTCGGCCGCGGCCCAG
Organism: Streptomyces sp. NPDC046881; assembly: GCF_040645015.1. Lineage (NCBI taxonomy): Bacteria > Bacillati > Actinomycetota > Actinomycetes > Kitasatosporales > Streptomycetaceae > Streptomyces > Streptomyces sp. NPDC046881. The sequence goes on from NZ_JBEYXJ010000122.1 coordinate 18,023, forward strand.
CGCTGGAAGCGGTCGAAGACGTCCGGCAGGTCCAGTCCGCCCCGCTCCAGCAGCGACTCCGCGACGAGTACGGCCATCTGCGTGTCGTCCGTGGCCTCACCCGGCTCCCAGCCGCCGCCCCCGCACATCTCGCCACCGCACCCCGGCTCCGGGAACCGGGCGGAGAACGCCCCCTCGGGTCCGAACTCGAAAGGCGCTCCGAGCGCGTCGCCCACCGCGGCGCCGACGACCGTCGCGATGGCTCGTTCCGTACGCGTCATCCGCGCAGGCTACCGACGGCCGGGGCCTTACGGCGGTTTGCTGCGGGGCCTCCTCGGCGGCTTCGATTACGATCATCGTCGTATCGGCACAAATCGGACACTCCTTCCGTTCTACATGGTGGAACGGGAAAGCTGAGCGGCGGTCCCGCCTTCCGGCGTGCCGGGCAGGTGCGCGCGTTTCAGCCACTCCCGGTAGGCCGGCGCCTCGTGGGCGACGGACCAGTAGGCCTCCTCCAGCTCCGGGAAGACCTCGTCCAGTTCGTCCTCGGTGCGGGCCGCCAGCAGCAGACGTACGCCTAGCGGATCGCCCTTCAGCGGGCGGATCGCCAGATCGGGACGGGGATGGGCGGTCGGCTGGCTGACCGTCACCACTTCGCCGGTGGCGGCGAGCGAGTACGCGGTGAGGTAGTCGCCGTGCAGCATCTCGCAGTGCAGGCCCGCGGCCCGCAGTACCCGGGACAGGCCCTCCCATTCGCCGTCGACCGTCGAGTCGACCATCCAGCGGTCGCCGGCCAGATCGGCAAGGCTCACCTCCGGCTGCGACGCGGCGGGATGGTCCGCGGCGAGCGTGACGAACTGTGGTTCGCGCTCGACGAGCACGCGCAGGCACAGGCCGGGCGGGACGCGCAGCGGGCTGCCCTCGACCTCGTGCACGAAGGCCATGTCGAGCCGGCCGGCGGCGACCATGCCCAGCAGGGCGTTGGCGGACACGTTCATCTGCAGGGTCGGTTCGCATCCCGGGCCGCGCGCCCGCAGCAGGCGCAGCCAGCCGGGGATGGCGCGGCTCGCCGTGGCGCCTATGCGTAGCTGGTACCCGCCGGCGGCGCGGGCCGCCGCCGCCCTGGTCTCGGTGACGATCGCCGCGAACTCCGCGACCAGCGGCCTGGCCCGGCTGAGCACGGCCAGCCCCAGCGGGGTGGGGTGGCAGCCGGTCCGGGCGCGCACGAAGAGCTGCGCACCCAGAGCGCGTTCTATGCGTCGTAACTGGGTGCTCAACGAGGGTTGCGCGAGGCCGAGTTGCCGTGCCGCCTTGTGCAAGCTGCCGGTGTCGGCGATGGCGCAGAGCACGCGCAGATGCCTCACCTCGAGCTCCATGGGAGGAGCGTAGGGCGGCGCCGGGCACCACACCAGATGTTCAAGGTCCAACGAAACCGGACGAGTCGGCCATCGATAGCTCCGGACTATCCCCAACTGCCATCATCCCTCGTCCCGTTGGCCTGCCCGAGACTCACTGGCAACCGATCGTTCAACCCCACAGGACGAGAAGGAGCCCCCCATGGCATCGTTCCGTACCCGCACCGGGTCGAAGAGCTCCAGGAGACTCGTGGCCCTGGCGCTGGGCCTCGGTCTGGCCTCCGCCGCGCTGGGCACCGCCGGCCCGGCGAGTGCGACGAACACCACGCAAGCCCCCGCCAAGGCCGCCACCGCAGGCTACGTGGGCACGGCCGAGAACGCCGGCAACAAGGCGTTCTTCGACGCCGTGCTGAACTCGGTCGCCAAGAGGCAGGCCGCCCAGCCCTCCCTGAAGGTGGTGACCGTCTACTACAACGCCTCCCAGGCGCCGAGCTTCCGCTCCCAGATATCGAGCGCCGCCTCCATCTGGAACAGCTCCGTGTCGAACGTCAAGCTCCAGGCGACCACGGGCAGTGGTGACTTCGCCTACTACGAGGGCAACGACTCGCGCGGTTCCTACGCCTCCACCAACGGCCACGGCCGCGGCTACATCTTCCTGGACTACGCGCAGAACCAGCAGTACGACTCCATCCGTGTCACCGCCCACGAGACCGGCCACGTGCTGGGGCTGCCCGACCACTACAGCGGGCCGTGCAGCGAACTGATGTCGGGCGGCGGCCCCGGCACGAGCTGCACCAACCGCTACCCCAACAGCACCGAGCGAGCCCGGGTCAACCAGCTGTGGGCCAACGGCCTCACCCAGGCGCTCGCACGGGCCGGCACGGCGGCCAAGGCGGGCTGACCTCCCCACAGCCCTGCACGTCGGCGTACGGACCGCGGACCGGTGCCGCGGTCCGTACCGCGCGAGCAGGGAGGCGGTGACTTCCAGGGGGTCACCGCTGCGCAGGTGGCGTGCCCTGAGACGGAGTACCGGACCACGGGGTGGCCGGGCTCACGGCGTCGCGGCCTCGCCACCACCACCGGTGCGCGCGCCCGGATCCGCCCGGCGCTCCCCCTCGTCACCGGCGTCGGCCCTGCCTGGGATAGCGTCCCTCTCGGTCCGGGCGAGTGAGAGGGATGTCGTGCAGGTGCAGGTACGTGGCCGGCGGGCCCGCCGGTGGATCACGTTCGGGGCGATCGCGTTCGGGGTGCTGTTCCTGGTCATCGGGCTGATCCTGGCGGGGATGTCGGCCTCGTTCCTGACGGACGCAGAGCGCGTACGGGGCACGGTGGTGGCCCTGGAATGGCGTGACGACCACAGCGGTGTGTCCCACCGGAAGCGGGCGCACGACGGACCCGTGGCGTACCCGGTGGTCGAGTTCACGGCGGCGGACGGCACGCGGCAGACGTTCCGGGACTCCACGGGGTCCAACCCGCCGGCGTACGAGCGGGGTGAGCGGGTCGAGGTGCTCTACCGGGCGGATTCCCCCGAGGACGCACGGATCAACGGGTTCGCCTCGCTGTGGCTGCTGCCGCTGATCTTCGGCGGGCTCGGGCTGCTCTGCGCCGGGATCGGGACGGTCGTGGCGTTGGTGACGCGGAGGCGTTCCTAGGGCGTGTATCGAAAGTGCCTGGTGAGGATGACGGAGAGCCCATTTGAGATCCAGAATGATGGGATGGTCACGCTTGAGACTCCCCGTCTGATCCTGCGTCGCTGGCGCGAGGAAGACATTGCGCCCATGGCCGCCATCAATGCGGACCCCGAGGTCATGCGGTGGATCCGTGACGGCAGCGTCCTTGACGAACGGCAGACTCGCGGCAGGGTCCGGGCATGGGAGAGCGAGTGGGAGTCACAGGGCTTCGGCCTGTTCGCCGTGGAGATCCGGTCCACGGGCGAGCTGGCCGGGTTCACCGGCCTTTCGGTGCCCGACTTCCTGCCGGAGGTACTGCCGGCGGTTGAGGTCGGCTGGCGGCTGGGACGTTCCCACTGGGGGCAGGGCTTGGCCACCGAGGCCGCTGCGGCCGCTGTACGGTTCGGGTTCGAAGAGCGCGGGCTGGAGCGGATCGTCAGCATCGCTCAAGTGGGCAATGACGCCTCCGAACGGATCATGGCCAAACTGGGGATGCGTCTGTTCCGTGAGGCCGTGAATCCCACGGGTGGCCGGCGAGTACGGGTGTTCGAGATGTCGTCGGACCAGTACGTCACCACCACGCGTTGACGGCGGCAACGAGGACGGTAGCCTCGTAGCGGACCGCGAGTGGTCGGCGGGCATTCAGTGGGCGGCCGGGCTCCTTGCTCCTCGGCAACAACGGCTTCGGCACCGAGCATTGATCGTCCGTCAGGTCTCCACGGGCCACGAACCACGATCATCCCACCGCCAACGGCCTGGGGAACGATTACCGGTGACGGTTGGTGGGTCAGGGCCGCGGGACGTTGAGCGGCAGGTCTCGGTGGAAGACGGCCATAGCCTGGCCTGGGCCGTTGTAGTCGTCGACGATCTTCGTGTCGAAGCCGAGGCTACGATGGAAGGCGATAGAGCCGGTGTTCTCGACTGACGTGATCGCCTTCAACTTCCGTGCACCGTGACGTTCCGCTGCTTCAGCGAACGCCGTGTACAGACGACGGCCGAGACCGTTGCCACGGGCATCGTCCCGCGTGGCGATCAGATGCACGTACCCGGTGCCGTCCGGGGTGACGAACCCGAAGATGTACCCGCGGATTCCGTCCTCGGCCCGGGCAACCAAGCAGGTGGAACCGAACTCCTGCACCAGGGCCAGAAGGTGCAGCGGCCGAAGGTCGCGTTCGCCCCAGTAACGGGAGTGATCAGTCAGGACCTGGTGGAAGTCGGCCACCGCGGCCGGTGCGATGTGTATCCCCATGATGACGATCATGGCAGGCGCCCTGGCCGTTCCAGGCGAAGGTCCGCACGGGTTGGGCAAGTTGTGACGCAAGCCTGGGCCCGTGGGCCTGTTCCCGCCCTCCCCTGTCCAGGGTCTCCCGCGCACATTGCGGCCAGTTGCTTGCCGCTCGGGGCGGTGGTCAGCAGGCCCGGAGGGCTGAGGTGATCGAGAACAAGACAGCCGCCACGAGACTGCGCCCCAGACCGGGATCACCCAGTCGGTCAAGGGCCTCTCCGCACCGAGCAGGTGTCACATCAAGGCGATCACGAAGAGGGCGTGACCGGTCGACAGGTCGAACCCCTGTCCCCCACACAGACGCATGTCACCGCCTGGTGACTACTGACCGTATTGAATCTAGTGCGTTAAGTGATGGTCTCTTTAGGGTCAAAGCGACGCCAAATCCGCATCCCTGGAGGATCCGTGGCACGCTTCCGTACTCGTCTGGCCCTGCTCGGCTCGGCCGCAGCCCTCGCCGTCGGCGCCCTCGTCCCCGTGCAGTTCGCCGGGGCGCAACCCGTCGCCGCGGCCGATGAGCACCAGTGGGTCGCCCTGGGTGACTCCTACACCGCCGGGGTCATCCGGGCCGCGGGCAACACCTTCGAAGTCCCGCGCGACGGCTGCGAGCGCACCGACCGGTCCTACCCCCAGGTCATCGACCGCGACCTCGGCGGTCTCTTCGAGCTGACCAACGTCAGCTGCGGCGCCGCCACCATCGAGAACGTCACCGACACATCCCAGCACCCGATCGGCCGTCATATGCCGCCCATCTCCGAGGACCCGGACTACCCCTTCCCCGCGGTACCCCCTCAGTCCGAGGCGGTGGGCACCGACACCGACGTCATCACCGTCGGCGTGGGCGGAAACACCCTCGGCTTCGCCGGCATCCTCATGAAGTGCCCGGAGCTGGGCGGCGAAAGCGGCGGCGTGGGCACCCCCTGCAAGGACGCCCTGGCCGCCGGCATCCCGGCCCGGCTGAAGAAGGTGCGCCAGGAGTACGACCGTATGCTCTCCGTGCTCCACGAACGCGCCCCGCACGCGAAGATCCTGGCCGTCGGCTACCCCACGATCATCCCCAGGGACACCTCCGGCTGCAGGTTCGGTGACCTGACGCAGTTCGGCACGATCACCCAGGGCGACCTGGACTGGCTGCGCCATGACGTCCTGGAACCCCTCAACAAGGCCATCGCCAACTCGACCGGCACACAGGAAGCCGCCGGCTTCGTCGACCTCTACGCCTCGTCCCGCAACCACAGCGTCTGCGACGACGCCAAGTGGGTCGAAGGCTTCGTCACCCTCCCTGACCAGCTGTCCTTCGTGCACCCCAACGCCCTCGGCCACCGCAACACCGCCGACCACGTCGAAGAAGCGATGCTGAACGCCATCAGCTGAGCCGCCCCGTACCCGGCACCGTCGATCCCCCGGCGAACCGGCCTCCGGCACCCCCCGCCGGGCCCGTGGGGCCGGGGGCGGGGCCCCCCCCCCCGGGGGAGCAA
>NZ_JBEYXJ010000123.1:0-8532 GCF_040645015.1 Streptomyces sp. NPDC046881
GGATGAACAGGTAGAGCACCAGGAGCAGGAAGTTCTCGAAGTTGGCCAGGAAGTTCGCCCAGACCCCCGTTCGCCCACCCGCCCACCCGTCTCGGTCGGCTGGATGGGTGCCCTCTCGGGCTGCCGAGTCGGGTGGTGGGTGGGCATGGGGCCGGAGGTCCGGGGGCGGAGCCCCCGGCGGGTTGTCAGCTCAGGTGGGCCTCGGCGATGCGCGCGGCGACCCGTTCCAGGATCGGTCCCGCGTCCGCGATGCACGTGGCGACGTCCGGCTCGACCGAGGTCAGAGGATAGGCCTCGGAGATGCCGGCCCGCCGCAGCACCTCCGTCGGCAGGGCCAGCCGCCCGCACACGGCGACGACCTCCTTGCCCGCCGCCCGCGCCGCCGCGGCCACGCCCGCCGGCGCCTTCCCGTGCAGCGTCTGCTCGTCCAGCGACCCCTCCCCGGTGATGACCAGGGAGGCGCGCTCCAGGGCGGGCGCGAAGCCCAGGACGTCGAGCATGACCTCGATACCGGGCCGGAACCGCGCGCCGAGGAGCAGCGCGCCGTAGCCGATGCCGCCCGCCGCGCCCGCCCCGGGCGACGCCGCGTACTGTGCGGCCCGCGGCCCGGCCTCGGCCTCCAGCACCTTCGCGAAGTGGGCCAGCGCGGCGTCCAGCGTCTCCACGTCGTCCGGCGAGGCACCCTTCTGCGGGCCGTACACCGCCGGCGCGCCCTTCGGCCCGGTCAGCGGATTGTCGACATCGCTGGCCAGGACCAGCTCCACCGAGGACAGCCGGGGGTCGAGCCCGGAGAGGTCGGCGCGGGCCAGGTCGGCGAGTCCGCCGCCGCCCGGGGACACCGGCTCCCCCTCCTCGGTCAGGAACCGCGCGCCCAGCGCGGACAGCATGCCCGCGCCGCCGTCCGTCGTGGCGCTGCCGCCGACGCCGAACACGATGGTCCGCGCGCCCGCGTCCAGCGCGGCGCGCAGCAGCTCTCCGGAGCCGTACGTGGAGGCGGTCAGCGGCGCGAAGACGCCGGCCGGCAGCCGCTGCAGCCCGCTCGCCTCGGCCATCTCCACCACCGCGGTGCCGTCGCGCAGCGCGAACGCGGCCGTCACCTCCTGGCCGAGCGGCCCGGCGACCCGTACCTCCCGGCGTTCGAAGCCGGCCGCGACCGCCGCGTCCACGGTCCCGTCACCGCCGTCGGCCACGGGCAGCGCCTCGACCGGGAGGTCCGGCACGACCCGGCGCAGCCCGGCCGTCACCCGCTCGGCGACCTGTACGGCCGTCAGCGAGCCCTTGAACTTGTCCGCGGCGATGAGCACCCTACGGGTCTCGTTCCCTGCAGCGTCCGCCACCTTGTCTTCCCCTTGCTCTCCGGGCCCCGCACACGTCGGGGCCAGTCGCGCCGCTGTGACGATAACCGCAGGACACCCCCGTCGTCATGCCCCGCCCGAACCCTGGGAAGCCGCTGGGAGCCGCCTGTCAGAACGGGTACATCCCTGTCATGAGCACCGAGCGCCCCGGAGGGGACCTCGCCGACCGCATCCACGGCGGCTGGCTCGGCCGGATCGCGGGCAACATGCTCGGCAAGCCGGTCGAGCAGGGCGAGGTGTGGACCCGCGACCGTATCGACGGCTATCTGCGCCGGGCCGCGGCCCTGCCGCTGACCGACTACCTCCCCGAGCCCGCCGACCCCGCCGAGGCCGCCGTGCTGCGCCCGGAGTGGCGCGACTGCGTGCGCGGCCGGATCCACGGCAGCTGCCGGGACGACGACGTCGACTACGCGATCCTCGGCCTGCACCTGCTGGAGACGCACGGCTTCGGCTTCAGCACCGAGCAGGTCGGCGACCTGTGGCTGCTCAGACTGCCGTACCTGCAGACGTTCACCGCGGAGCGGGCCGCGTACCGCAACCTCGCCAACGGGCTGAAGCCGCCGGTGACGGCGACGTACGACAACCCGTACCAGGAGTGGATCGGGGCGCTGATCCGCGCCGACGTCTACGGCTGGACCTGCCCCGGCGATCCCGTCCGGGCCGCCGGTCTGGCCCGCCGGGACGCGGTGCTCTCGCACACCGGCAACGGCGTCTACGGCGCCATGTGGGCCGCCGCGCTGATCTCGGCGGCCTTCACCGCCCCGACGGTGCGGGACGCCCTGGACACCGCGCTGACGGTCGTCCCGGCGAGCAGCCGGCTGGCCCGGACGGTACGGCGGGTGGCGTCCCTGCACGGGACGCGGCTGCCGTGGGAGGAGACGCTGGCCACGGTGGCCGAGGAGACCGCCGGTTACGGCTGGATCCACACGGTGCCGAACGCCGCCGTGCTCACCGCCGGGCTGCTCTACGGCGACGGCGACTTCACCCGGACGATCGCGCTGACCGTGCGCGGCGGCCTGGACACCGACTCCAACGGAGCGACGGCCGGTTCGGTGGCCGGCGTCCTCACCGGGGCGGACGCGATCCCGGCGCGGTGGCGGGACCCGCTCGAGGACACGGTGCGCAGCGCGGTGTTCGGCTTCGACGGCGTCCGGATCAGTGCGCTGGCGGAACGCACCCTGCGCCTGGCGAGGAGCGGGTCGTAGCGGCCGGGTGGCTGGTTACCCTTCCCCAATGACCACGACGCCTGACTTCGCCGCGTACATCGCGAGCCTGCCCCGTGTCCTCGCCGGCGCCGCCGTGCTCTTCCGGGACGCCGAGGGGCGGGTGCTGCTCGTCGAGCCGAACTACCGGGAGGGCTGGGCGCTGCCGGGCGGGACCGTCGAGTCCGACGACGGGGAGACACCGCGCCAGGGCGCCCGCCGGGAGACGCTGGAGGAGATCGGCCTCGACCGGGAACCGGGCCGGCTGCTGGCCGTGGACTGGGTGCAGGGCCCGGGCCGGCCGCCGCTGGTGGCGTACCTGTACGACGGCGGTGTGCTGAGCGAGACCGACCTGAAGGCGATCCGCCTGCAGGAGGAGGAGCTGCTGTCCTGGCGCCTGGTCGGGCGCGAGGAGCTGACCGCGCACCTGCCCGGCGCGCTGGGCCTCAGGGTGCTGGCCGCCCTGGACGTCCTCGCGGCCGGTTCGGGCACGGCGGAACTGGAGAACGGCCACCGCGTGGCGTGACCGCCCGGCCCGCCGGGCTCTTATCCGCTCGCGGCGGCCACGCCGGCCGCCCTACCCTCGGGGGCATGGCCAAGCCCCTCGTCGCCCTGCTGAGCGGGGCCGGTATCTCCACCGACTCCGGGATCCCCGACTACCGCGGTCCGAACGGGCTGTGGCGGCGGGATCCGGAAGCCGAGAAGCTCGTGACGTACGCGTACTACATGGGCGACCCGGAGATCCGGCGGCGGTCCTGGCAGATGCGGCGCCGCAACCGCACCCTCGCGGCCGAGCCGAACGCGGCGCACCGGGCCGTCGCCGCACTGGAGCGGTCCGGCGTCCCGGTCCGGGTCATCACCCAGAACGTGGACGGACTGCACCAGCTCGCCGGCATGCCCGCCCGCAAGGTGCTCGAACTCCACGGCAGCGCCCGCAGCGTGGTCTGCACGCGGTGCCACGCGCGCGGCCCCATGGAGGACGCCCTGGCCCGGGTGGAGGCCGGCGAGGAGGACCCGCCGTGCCTGGAGTGCGGCGGCATCCTGAAGTCGGCGACGGTGATGTTCGGCGAGCGGCTGGATCCGGTGGTCCTCGGCGAGGCCGTGGCCGTCACCAAGGCCTGCCAGGTGTTCATCGCCGTCGGCAGCAGCCTGCAGGTACAGCCCGCCGCCGGTCTCGTCGGCGTCGCCGCCGACCACGGCGCCCGCATCGTCATCGTCAACGCCGACCCGACGCCGTACGACGAGATCGCCGACGAGGTGGTACGGGAACCCATCGGCACCGCGCTGCCCGCGCTGCTGGGCCGGCTGGGCGCGGAGGGTGCCGGGTAGCGGGCGGCGGGGCCGGTCAGAAGAGGGCGGTGCCGCGTTCGAAGTCCAGCAGACGGCGTTTGCGGTCCAGGCCGCCGCCGTAGCCGGTGAGGTCACCGCCCGCGCCGACGACGCGGTGGCAGGGCACGATGATGCCGATCGGGTTGCGGCCGTTGGCGAGGCCGACCGCGCGGGACGCCTTGGGGTTGCCGAGGGCGTCGGCGAGCCGGCCGTAGGAGACGGTCTCGCCGTACGGGATGCGGGTCAGCTCGTCCCAGACGCGGCGCTGGAACGGGGTGCCGTTCAGGCGGAGTTCGACGGTGAACTCGGTCAACTCGCCCGCGAAGTAGGCCGTGAGCTGCTCGGCGGCCTCGGCGAACGGGGTGTCGTCGGGGGTGCCGAAGGTCTCTTCCGGCGGGCGGTGGCGCTGGTCGGTCATGTAGAGGCCGCACAGGACGCCGTCGTCGGCGACGAGCGTGAGGGGGCCGTAGGGGCTGTCGATGACGGTGTGCTGCTTCATGGTGGAGTTCCTCACGCGGGCAGGAAGTTGATCGGGTGGTCGTCGGTCGCCCACAGGTACTGCACGGCGTACGCCCGCCAGGGCCGCCAGCTCGCCGCACGGGCGGTCAGCGCGGCCGGGGTGGACGGCAGGCCGAGTTCCCTCGCGGCGCGCCGGACGCCGAGGTCGGTGGGGAGGAAGGCGTCGGGGTCGCCCAGGGCGCGCATGGCGATGACGTCCGCCGTCCACGGCCCGACGCCGGGCAGCGCGAGCAGCCGGGCCCGCGCCTCCGCCCAGTCGGCCTCCACCCCCAGGTGGAGGCCGCCGTCGGCGAGTTGCCGGACGAGAGTGGTGAAGGTGGTGCGCCGGGTGCCGGGCATCGCCAGCGTCCCGGGGTCGACGGCGGCGAGCGCCCCGGGGTCGGGGAAGAGGTGGGTGAGGCCGCCCTCGGGGTCGTCCAGGGGTTTGCCGTGCGCGGCGACCAGGCGGGCGGCGTGGGTGCGGGCGGCGGCCGTGGACACCTGCTGCCCGAGCACGGCGCGCACGGCGAACTCGGCCTCGTCGACCGTGCGCGGCACCCGGCGCCCGGGGGCCTGGTCGACCAGCGGGGCGAGCAGCGGATCGGTCCGCAGCCGCTCGTCGACGGCGACCGGGTCGGCGTCCAGGTCGAGCAGGCGGCGGCAGCGGCTGATGGCCACGGTCAGGTCGCGCAGGTCGCTCAGGGTGAGGCGGCAGGCGATGTGGTCGGGGCGGGGGGCGAGGGCGGCGATCCCGTGGCCGTACGGCAGGCGGAGCGTGCGGCGGTAGGCGCCGTCGCGCCACTCCTCGACCCCGGGTACGGCGGTGGCGGCGAGGTGGCCGAAGAGGTTGGACGGGTGCAGCGGGGCACGGAACGGCAGCCGCAGGGTGAGCACGCCCGGGGTGCCGGGGCCGCTGCGTGGGGCGCGGGTGCGCAGTTCGCTCGGGGAGAGGGCGAAGACCTCGCGGACGGTGTCGTTGAAGGCGCGGATCGAGGAGAAACCGGCCGCGAACGCGATCTCCGCCATGGGCAGCGTGCTGGTCTCGACGAGCAGCCGCGCGGTCTGGGCGCGCTGGGCGCGGGCGAGCGCGAGGGGACCCGCGCCCAGCTCGGCGAGCAGCTGCCGCTCCACCTGCCGGGTGCTGTAGCCGAGCCGGGCGGCCAGTCCGGGCACGCCCTCGCGGTCCACGACCCCGTCGGCGATCAGCCGCATGGCCCGGGCCACCAGGTCGGCGCGCCGGTTCCACTCCGGAGAGCCGGGGCTGGTGTCGGGGCGGCAGCGCTTGCAGGCCCGGAAGCCGGCCTGCTGACAGGCGGCGGCGCTCGGGTGGAACGTCATGTTCTCCGGCTTGGGCGGCACGACCGGGCAGCTCGGCCGGCAGTAGATCCGGGTGGTCAGGACGGCCGTGAAGAACCATCCGTCGAAGCGCGCGTCCTTGGACTGCACGGCGCGCACGCAGTGCTCCCGGTCGAGGTGCATCCCTGTCTGCATGCCTCCAGCATCGGGGACCGCGCGCCCCGGGGCTGGCGGAAATCCGACACGTACGTGGCCTGGCCAGGTGTCAGGCGTCGGCCGGGCGCGGCTGCCGGAACCGGGTGATCCACTCGGCGGTGGCCCGCAGTCCGCCGAAGGTGTAGAAGTGCACCTTCACCACGCCGTGCCGGGCGGGGTCGTAGCGGTCGGCCAGCGTGTGCAGGAAGCGGTCCGGGCCGGCCGTGCCCACGAGGTTGGTCAGCGACAGGCCGTACTTGCGGGCGACGGAGGCGCTGGTGCCGACGCCGAACCGGGTGGCGTAGCCGAGCAGCCGGCGCACCCCCGCCGGTCCGGGGACGCCGATGCGGACGGGCAGGTGCACGCCCCGCGCGCGGAGGGCCTCCAGCCAGCCGAGGACCGGGTCGACGTCGAAGCCGAACTGGGTGATGACGTCCCCGGTGAACCGGTCGGCCCCGATGGCCGCCGCCTTCTCGGTGAGCGCCGACCACAGGGTCCGGTCGGCTATGCCGGGGTGGCCCTCGGGGTAGCCGGTGATGCCGACGTGCCGGACGCCGTGGCGGCGCAGCAGCCCGGTGCGCAGGACGGCGAGGGCGTCGGCGTAGGGGCCCTCGGGACGGGCGGGGTCGCCGCCGACGACGAACACGTTCTCGGCGGTGCCGTCGGCCGCGAGCCCGGCGAGGAACTCCTCCAGGGCGGGCCGGGAGGGCAGGCGGCGCGCGGAGATGTGCGGTACGGGGACGAAACCGAGCCGTTTGACCGCGCGGGCGGCCGCCAGCCGGGTCGCGGTGTCCTCGCCGGCCAGGAAGGTGATGTTGATGCGGGTGCCCGGCGGGATGCCGGGGTGCGCCTCCTCCAGGGCGGGCACGTCCTTGCCGGTCATCTCCAGGGAGAAGTCGTCCAGCAGAGCAGGGTTCATGGTGCTTCTCGTGCTTCTCGTGCTCCTGGTACGGCTCGCCTCGGCGGGTACGCCTGGCGGTGGCGCGTACGGCGGTGGTCCCGGACCCGGCCGATGATGTCACGCGGGCCGCCGGGGACGGCGGGCAGGGGCGCCGGTCGCGGAGTTGCGGACCGGCGGAGTTATGGACCGGTGCGGTGGGCCGTGTTTGGCCCTGGCAGCCGGGCCAAGCGCCGGGCAGGGTGGTGTTCCCGATCACCCAGGAGGTCCTGTTGAGCGTGTCGTCCGTGCTTTTCCGGCATGCGGACGCGGTGCGGGCCGCGTTCCCTGAACTGTCCGCCGGCGTGCTGTACGCCGCCGGTGTCGACGCCCCCGCGGACACCCGGCCGCGCGCCGCCGCGTACACCGGGCGGGCCGTGGCGCGGCTGGCGGGGGCCACCGAGGGCGAGTTCCCCGAGGTGCTGGCCTGGCGGCGGGCCTTCTCCCGGATGGGGCTCAAGCCCACGCAGTACCGGTCCGCCTCGGAGTCGCTGCTGCGCCGGCTGCGCAAGGAGGGGGCGCTGCCCGGCATCCATCCGCTGGTGGACCTGTGCAACGCCGTCTCGGTGGCGTACGCGGTGCCGGTGGCGGTCCTCGACGTCGACCGGATCACCGGGCCGCTGCTGGAGGTGCGGGCGGCCCGCGGGGACGAGACGTACACGGCGTTCGGCGGCGCCCTGGAACATCCCGCGCCCGGCGAGGTCACCTTCGTCGACTCCGCGGGGCGCGCCCACGCCCGCCGCTGGACCCACCGGCAGAGCGGGCACTCGGCGGTCGGCGCGCGCACCGGGCGGGTGCTGGTGGTGGCGGAGGCGATGCACGACGGCGGCGCGGACGTCGTGGCCGAGGTGGTCAAGACGGTCGAGGAGGAGGTGGCGGCGCACTGGGCGGCCACCACGGCGGCGGCCGTCCTCACCCCGGCCGCGCCGGAGTTCGCCTTCGGGCACTGACCGGCCCGTGGCAGCATGAGCAGGGTGGACGAGGGGCGGGAGGTGGCGGCGCGCGGCTCCGACTTCCTGCAGCTGGCGGTCTCCGACGTGCCCGCCGGCGGCAAGGCGGAGTGGCTGACCGGACGGCTGCGGCAGGCGATGGCCGACGGCCGGCTCCCGGTGGGCAGCCGCCTCCCGCCGACCCGCGTCCTCGCCGCGGAACTCCGCGTCTCCCGGGGAGTGGTGACCGAGGCCTACCGCCGCCTGGCCGAGGACGGCCAGGTGGCAGGCCGCCGCCGCGCCGGCACGGTGGTACTGGCCACGCCGTTTCCTTCCGCGATGGCGAGGAGCTGCGGGGGCGGTGGTGACTTGCCGAGTGCCGGGGGCGGGTCGCTGGGTGCCGGGGACGGGGGTGACTTGTCGGGTGCCGGGAGCGGGGGCGGCTCGCTGGGTGCCGGGGACGGGGGCGGCTCGCCGGGCGCCGGAGACAGGGGTGACTTGCCGGGTGCCGAGGACCGGGGTGACTTGGCGGGTGCCGGGCACGGGGGCGGCTCGCCGGGTGCCGGGGAGAAGGGCGTCGGTGGGGGGCCGGGTGGTGCCGGCGGCGGGGGTGACGCCGGGGCCGGGGGGCTCGACGGGCTGTCGGGCCGGGAGCGCGGGGGCGGGGCCGGTGGGGCGTACGCCGGGCGAGGCGGCCGCGCAGCGGACGAGGCACGGACCGGGCGGGACGGTGAGCCGTGGGCCGGGGGGCGTGGGGGCGAACCGGATGGGGCGCGTGCCGGGCGGGACGG
>NZ_JBEYXJ010000123.1:8628-23749 GCF_040645015.1 Streptomyces sp. NPDC046881
ACGGCGGGCCCACTGGAACGGACAGCCATCCACGCACCGGCCAGGCCGGCGGACCGCACGCCGGGCGCGACGGCGAGCCGGACGGCAGCCGGCCCGGCGGGCCGCGCACAGGGCTGCGCGGAGACGAACCGGATGAGGCGTGCGCCGGGCGGGACGGCGGGCCCACTGGAACGGACAGCCATCCACGCACCGGCCAGGCCGGCGGACCGCACGCCGGGCGCGACGGCGAGCCGGACGGCAGCCGGCCCCGCAGGCCGTACGCACCGGAGGGGGCGCGTGCCTGCCGGGACGGTGGGGACGCGGGGACGGGCAGTGGGCTACTCAGCGGCGGGGCCCACGGGGCGGGCGCCGGGCGGGGCGGTGGGGCGGTGTTCGGGGGTGTGCCCGGGGCGGAGGTGTTCGATGTGTTGCGGGCCGCGCCGGCGGACGTCGACCTCACGCCGGGGCGGCCCGACCTCAGCACCTTTCCGCGGGCGGCCTGGCTGCGGGCCGAGCGGGCTGTGCTGGCCGGGCTCTCCGCCGACCAGCTCGGTTACGGCGACCCGCGCGGAGCGCCCCCGCTGCGGCGGGCGGTCGCGGACTGGCTCGCGCGGGTGCGGGGCGTACGGGTGGAGCCGGACGCGGTGCTGGTCGTCGCCGGCACCGCGCAGGCGCTGACGCTGCTGCACCCGGTGCTGCGCGCGGACGGCGTCGACGCGGTCGCGGTGGAGGATCCCGGTTCGCTGGGGGCCCGCCAGCACCTGGGGAACGGGGGCCTGGCCACCCCGCCGGTGCCGGTCGACGAGGAGGGCGTACGGGTCGACGCGCTGCGGGCGAACGGCGCCCGGGCCGTCCTGCTGACGCCCGCCCACCAGTTCCCGACCGGCGTGGTGACCAGCGGTGAACGCCGGCGTGAGCTGCTGGCGTGGGCGCGCGGCGGCGGGCTGATCCTGGAGGACGACTACGACGCCGAGCACCGCTACGACCGCCCCCCGGTCCCGGCGCTGCGCGCCCTGCTGGCCGACCGGGTCTGCTACATGGGCAGCGTCTCGAAGCTGCTCGCGCCGGCGCTGCGGATCGGCTGGCTGGTGGCCCCGGCCCGCCACCGTGCCGCGCTGGTCGACGCCAAGCGCTTCAACGACCTCGGCAACGCGGTGCTGCCCCAGCTGGTGCTGGCCCGGCTGATGGAGTCCGGGGAGCTGGAGCGGCATCTGAGGCTGGTGCGCGGGCGCCACCGCAGGCGCCGGGACGCGATGATCGCCGCCCTCGCCGAGCACCTCCCGGGGGCGCGGGTGCACGGAGCCGCGGCGGGCCTGCACCTGACGGTGACGTACGCCGGGGACGTGCCCGACACCGAGTTCGCCGCGGCGGCGCTCGCGCGGGGCGTGAAGTGCCAGCCGCTCTCCTGGCACCGGCAGCGGCCCGGCCCGCCCGGTCTGGTCCTCGGGTACGCGGCCACCCCGCCGGGTGTCGTCGCCGACGGGGTGGCCGTGCTCGGCAGGACGCTGCGCGAGCTGGGCGGACCGGCCGCCGCGCGCCTCAGGCCACCGCTTCCTGGCGGGTCGCCAGGGCCCAGATCAGGAAGACGTCGATCGCCATCATGACGAACGACCAGACCGGCTGGTACGGCAGGAAGAGGAACTGCGCGATGAGGCTGAGGGAGACGACGAACAGACCGGCGAAGCGGGCCCAGGCCATGTCCATGAGCAGGCCGACGCCGATCAGCAGGACCAGCGCGCCGAGAATGATGTGGATCACGCCCCAGCCGGTGAGGCTCATCC
The DNA here is from genome assembly GCF_040645015.1 of Streptomyces sp. NPDC046881. Taxonomy (NCBI): domain Bacteria; kingdom Bacillati; phylum Actinomycetota; class Actinomycetes; order Kitasatosporales; family Streptomycetaceae; genus Streptomyces; species Streptomyces sp. NPDC046881. Next base: position 10,389 of record NZ_JBEYXJ010000123.1, read on the forward strand.
TGTAGACGTAGGCGCCGACGCGGAAGTAGACGTCGTCCCCGGCGATCGCGGCGATGCCCTGGAGGACGGCGAGGACACCGCTGCACACCATCAGGACGCCGGCGAACGTGACGCCGCCGGTCGCCCAGCCACCGCCCCGGGCCGTGGGCTGCCCCGGCGGCCACGAGCCGCCCGAGGAGGCCGGTTTTCCGGGCTGCGCTGCCTGGCTCATGAGCGTGTCCTTCCTGCCGCCCCGTTCGTCCGGTGCCCGGGCGCTCGCGCGGAGCACCGGGGCATTCCGAGCGTCGGGCAGGCGGCGGCCGGGCGCACCGGGTACTGCGCCGTCCGGGTGATCCGGGGCGGGTCGGGTACGCGGGGCGCGTGTCAGCCGGTCTGCCGGGCGAACGCCTCGTACGCGCGCTCGTCGAACAGCACGAACCGGACCTCCTCCACGGCCGTCGGCGTGCTCCGTACCGCCTCCACGGCGATGCGCGCCGCGTCCTCAATCGGCCAGCGGTACACGCCGGTGGAGATCGCCGGGAACGCGACCGTGCGGGCGCCGAGTTCGCCGACGACCCGCAGGGACTCGCGGTAGCAGGAGGCGAGCAGGTCCGAGCGGTCCTCGTCCGGGCTGTACACCGGGCCGACGGTGTGGATCACCCAGCGGGCGTCCAGTTCGCCCGCCGTGGTGGCGACCGCCTGGCCGGTGGGCAGGCCCTTGCCGTACCGGGAGGCGCGCAGGGCGCGGCACTCCGCCAGGACGGCGGGGCCGCCGCGGCGGTGGATCGCGCCGTCCACGCCTCCGCCGCCGAGGAGGGAGGAGTTGGCCGCGTTGACGATGGCGTCGACGTGCTGCCGGGTGATGTCGCCCTGGACGAGCGTGAGGGTGGTCATGTCGTCCGTCGCAGTCTCCGCCAGACGGCCTTGGCCGCGTTGTGGCCGGACATGCCGTGCACGCCGGGTCCGGGCGGGGTGGCCGAGGAGCAGATGAACACGGCCGGGTGAGGCGTGTGGTACGGGTACAGGGACAGCTTGGGGCGCAGCAGCAGCTGGAGCCCGGAGGCCGCGCCGCAGGCGATGTCGCCGCCGACGTAGTTGGCGTTGCGGGCGGCCATCTCGGCGGGTCCGGCGGTGGCGCGGGCGAGCACGCGGTCGCGGAAGCCGGGGGCGAACCGCTCCAGCTGGCGTTCTATGGCGTCGGTGAGGTCCCCGGACCAGCCGTTCGGCACATGGCCGTACGCCCAGAAGACCTGCTTGCCCTCGGGGGCGCGGGTGGGGTCGGCTACGCTGGGCTGCACGGTGATCATGAACGGTCTGTCGGGGGCGCGGCCCTCCCGGGAGGCGGCGCGCAGGGCGGTGCCGATCTCGGCCCGGCTCGCGCCGATCTGCACGGTGCCGGCGGTGCGGGCCTCGGGCGCGGTCCACGGCACCGGCCCGTCCAGCGCGTAGTCGATCTTGAAGACGCTGGGGCCGTAGCGGTAGTTCGCGTAGTAGTCGCCGAAGCCGGCGATGCGGGCGAGCGCGGCGGGCGAGGTGTCGAAGACGTAGGCACGCGCGGGCGGCAGGTCGTCCAGCCGCTTGACCTCGTAGTCGGTGTGCACGGCGCCGCCGAGGTCGGTCAGGTAGGCGGCGAGGGCATCGGAGATGGCCTGGGAGCCGCCGCGGGGCACCGGCCAGCCGCGGGCGTGCGCGGAGAGCGCGAAGACCAGACCGATGGCGCTGGTGGCGAGGCCGTCCAGCGGCGCCATCACATGGGCGACCAGGCCCGCGAAGAGGGCCTTGAACCGCTCGTCCTTGAAGCGGCGCATCAGCCAGGTGGACGGCGGCAGGCCGGCCAGGCCGAAGCGGGCCAGGGTGACCGGGTCGCGCGGCAGCGCGGTCAGCGGCAGGGACATGAAGTCGCGTACGAGGGTGTCCCAGTGGGCGAGGAGCGGCTCGACCAGTCTGCGGTACGGCCCCGCGTCGCGCGGTCCGAAGGAGGCGGCGGTCTCGGCCACCGAGCGGGAGAGCACGGCCGCGCTGCCGTCCGGGAACGGGTGGGCCATGGGCAGCGGGGCGTGGAGCCACTCCAGGCCGTACCGGTCGAGGGGCAGCGCGCGGAACGCCGGGGAGTTGACGCCGAGGGGGTGGGCGGCCGAGCACGGGTCGTGCCGGAAGCCGGGGAGGGTCAGTTCCTCGGTGCGGGCGCCGCCGCCCACGGTGGGCTTCGCCTCGAACAGGGCCACGGAGAAGCCGCGGCGGGCCAGCTCCACGGCAGCGGTCAGTCCGTTCGGTCCCGCACCCACCACGACCGCATCGAGCATCGACGGCACCTTCGGACCCCTTCGTCAGCCGACGGCCATTCCTGATCAGGATATGCCGGGGGACCGGCACTCCCCCGGCCCGGGTGGCCCCGGAGCGTCAGGACGCGCTGCGCAGCAGGCCGGCCACCCGCCGGGCGGTGGCGGCGTCCCGGGCGGCGGTGAACGGCAGTGCGTTGCCGCCGGTGACGCGGAACGGCTCGCCGCTCAGGGTGAGGTGCGCGCCGCCCGCCTCCTCAACCAGGAGCAGACCGGCCGCGTGGTCCCAGGCGGCCTCCCAGGAGAACGCCACGGCGTCCAGCTCGCCCCGGGCGACGGCGAGGTACTCCAGGCCGGCGGAGCCGCACGCGCGCGGGGCGAGGCCGTCGGTCCACAGCACGCGCAGCGCGCGCTTCTGCACGTCGGTGGTGTAGTCGGGGTGGGAGGTGGCGACGACGAGGTCCCGGCCGGGGGCGGGGGCGCCCGCGGACAGCCGCCGCCCGTCGAGGAAGGCGCCGTGGCCGCGGACGGCGGTGGCGAGCTGGTCGCGCGCCGCCGCGTAGGTCCACGAGGCCCGTACGACGCCGCGCTGGACGAGCGCCACCAGGGTGCAGAAGCCGTCGTCGCCGTGCACGAACTGGCGGGTGCCGTCGACGGGGTCGACGATCCAGACCGGGGCGTCGCCCTGGAGCGCCTCGTACACCGCCGGGTCGGCGTGCACCGCTTCCTCGCCGACCACGACCGAGCCGGGCAGCAGGGCGCCGAGGTCCTCGGTGAGCCGCAGTTCGGCGAGGCGGTCGGCGTCCGTCACCAGGTCGTGCGGGCCGTTCTTCTGGTCCACCTCGTGCGCGGCGAGCCGGCGGAAGCGGGGCAGGATCTCGGCCGCGGCGGCCTTGCGGACCGCCTCCTCCACGTCGGCCGAGCAGCGGGCGAGAAACTCCTCGATGGTTTCCGTCTCTTCGATCATGTCCCCCATCAGAACACGGCCCACTGACAATCCCCGCCGCCGGCCGGTGCACGCGGGGTGGAATCGGGATGAAGAGCCGGGGCCGGCACCGTCCCCCGCGCGGGCGCCCCGGCAGCGCCGTCAGCGGCCGACGGCGTAGCCCTGCATGCCGCGCGGGTTGGCCGCCGCCGACAGCACGCCGGTCTCCGGGTCCCGGGCCACCGCGCACAGCCGCCCCTCGGACCAGGCGGGGCCGACGGTGACGTCGTGGCCGCGCCGCCGCAGCTCCTCGATCACACCGGGCTCGGTACGGGACTCCACGGTGACGCTGCCGGGCCGCCGGCCGCGCGGGTGGAAGGAACTGGGGGCGCTGTCGTTGTGCCAGTTGGGGGCGTCGACGGCGCCCTGCAGGTCGAGGCCGCCGCGGACGGGGGCGCGCAGGGCGGCGGCCAGCAGGAAGTGCAGCTGCCACTGGTCCTGCTGGTCGCCGCCGGGCGTGCCGAACGCCAGGACCGGCACGCCGTCGCGCAGCGCGAGGGACGGGGTGAGGGTGGTGCGGGGGCGGCGGCCCGGGGTGAGCGTGTTGGGCAGGCCCTCCTCCAGCCAGGTCATCTGCAGCCGGGTGCCGAGCGGGAAGCCCAGCTCGGGGACGACCGGGTTGGACTGGAGCCAGCCGCCGCTGGGCGTGGCCGCGATCATGTTGCCCCAGCGGTCGACGACGTCCAGGTGGCAGGTGTCGCCGCGGGTCGTGCCGTCGGCGGCGACGGTCGGCTCGCCGGCGCCCATCGGGTCGAAGCCGGACCCGGTGCCGTCCGGCACGCACGCGTGTGCGCCTGCGCGTGCGGGCAGCCGCGGGGTGCGTCCGCCGGGGCTGCCGGGGCGCAGCCCGTGGTCGGCCTTCTCGCCGACGAGGGTCCGCCGTGCGCTGTTGTAGTCGTCCGACAGCAGGTCCGCGAGGGGTACCTCGGCGGCGTCCCCGTACCAGGCCTCGCGGTCGGCCATGGCGAGCTTGCAGCCCTCGATCAGCAGGTGGACGTAGTCGGCGGAGCCGTACGCCGGCAGTTCGGGCGGGAGCAGGGCGAGCTGCTGGAGCAGGACGGGGCCCTGGCTCCAGGGGCCGGCCTTGCACACGGTCCAGCCGTGCCAGTCGTACGTCACCGGTGTCTCGTAGGTCGCCGACCAGCCGGCCAGGTCGGCCTCGGTGAGCGTGCCGGTGTGCCGCTCGCCGCTGGTGTCCAGGGTGGGGCGCCGGGACTGCCGTACCAGGGCCTCGGCGATGAAGCCGGAGCGCCACACCTCGCGCGCGGCGTCGATCCGCGCCTCCCGGCCGCCCGCGCGGGCGGTCTCGGCCAGCAGCCGCTTCCAGGTGGCGGCGAGGGCGGGGTTGCGCAGCAGGGTGCCGGGGCGGGGCGCCCGGCCGCCGGGCAGGTACAGGTCGGCCGAGGAGGTCCACTCGGTCTCGAAGAGCCGCCGTACGCTCTCGACGGTCAGACCGACGTTCTCCACGGGCGCGTGCCCGTGTTCGGCGTACCCGATGGCGTATCCGAGCACGTCCTCCAGGGACTTGGTGCCGTGGTCGCGCAGGAGCAGCAGCCAGGCGTCGAAGGCGCCGGGCACGGCGGCGGCCAGCGGTCCGGTGCCCGGTACGAGGTCCAGACCGAGGCCCCGGTAGTGCGCCGGCGTGGCCCCGGCCGGGGCCACGCCCTGCCCGCACAGGACGCGCACCTCGCCGCCCGCCGGGGCGAGCAGGATCGGCACCTCGCCGGCCGGTCCGTTGAGGTGCGGCTCCACGACGTGCAGGACGAACGCCCCGGCCACGGCCGCGTCGAAGGCGTTGCCCCCGCTCTCCAGGACCGCCATCGCCGACTGCGAGGCGAGCCAGTGGGTGGAGGACACCATGCCGAAGGTGCCCTGGAGGGTGGGGCGCGTCGTGAAATGCATCTCCGCCTCGGTGGTCGCGTGCGTCAGCCGGCGTCGTCGGTGCTCCGGACCGTTCCGGGGAGAATCTACGGTCGCGGGCGGACGCGCTGCCACCGTGGGCGGGCGTCGCCGCCGCGGTGTCCGGCCACGGAGGCGCAGCGCCGGCACACCCGCCGCACGCGGTCGGCCGCGCCGCCGGATTCCGGGAAGGTGTCGGGCCAGGCGACGTGCGGGAAGCGCACGAGCCGGGAGCGGCTGAGGGACAGCCCGCACACGGTCTCGTTGCGGCCAGGCTCCCAGGCGTGGACCTCGCCGGCGGGCAGCCTGCGCCGGCCCTCCTCCTCGTCGGTCCACTGCCCGGAGGCGGCGACGGCGTACTGCTTGCCGCGTTTCACGGCCGGCACGTCACAGGGAGCGTTTCGGCGCCGGGTGCCTCCGGCACAGGGACGCGGAGGTGGTCCATGGCTGTCCTCCTCGGGGGTGTCCGGGCTCAGGTGTCTCGGCGCGGCCGGCCCGAGCCGGGAGCCGGACCGCACCACGGCCGGGTTGCACGGGCGCCGGAGCCGAAACGGCACGGGCCGGGTCCGGACGTCCAGGGCCTTTCGTCCGGATCAGCCCGGCGTGATCCGAACGACAGGCCCTCTAGGGCTGCTCCGGGCCGCTGGTCACGGTGAGCAGGTCGTCCCGTGCGGCCAGGGCGTCCAGGGAGAGCGTGCGGTAGCCGGCCTCGTCGAAGAGGACGGTGATGCGGTCGCCGTCCTCGCTCAGCACGGTGCCGCGGCCCCACCCGCCGTGCCGCACCGCGGCTCCCGGCGGATAGGTGCCGGCGTCCGGGTGCCGGCCGGTGCCCGCCGCGTCGCCGTCGCCGCTCTCCTGCGCGTCGCACACGTCGCAGTTGCCGCAGGGGGCTTCGTACTCCTCGCCGAAGTAGCCCAGCAGGAAGCGCCGTCGGCAGCCGGTGGTCTCGGCGTACGCCCGGGCCATGTCCACGCGCGAGCGGTCCATGCGCTTGTGGGCCTCGGCGGTGTCCACGGCTCGCCGCACCGCGCGTGCCGGTGCCGTGCCCGGGACCGGCCGGACGGCGCCCGAGGCATCCGTGACCACGGCGTCCGCTTCCTCCAGCAGGTTCACGGCCGCGGTGACCCGGGCCCGCGACAGGTCGGTGTCGCGGCGCAGTCCGGCGAGGTCCGCCGGGGCGTCCCGGTGGGCGTGGACCGCCCGTACGACCGCCTCCACGGCCTGGGGGCGGGGCGTGCGGCTGCTGAAGTACGCCTGCATCCCGGTGTCCTCGGTGCGGTAGTGCAGTACGGCGAGGGCGGGCTGTCCGTCGCGGCCGCAGCGCCCGACCTCCTGGTAGTAGGCGTCCAGGGAACCCGGCAGCGACGCGTGCAGCACGAACCGCACGTTCTCCTTGTCGATGCCCATCCCGAAGGCCGACGTCGCCACCACGACGTCCAGGTCGCCGGAGAGGAACGCCTCGTGGATCCGCCGGCGTTCGGCGGCCCGCAGCCCCGCGTGGTAGGCGTCGGCGGCAAGCCCGAGGGAGGCCAGTTCCGCGGCGTAGGTCTCGCTGTCCTTGCGCGTCGCCGCGTAGACGATGCCGGGCTTGGGAGCGGCGGCGGCGTCCTCCAGGACGCGGGCCCGGCGCTCGTCGTCGTCGAGGTGGCGGTGGGCCTCCAGTCTGATGCCCGGACGGTCGAATCCGGTGACGAGCTGCCGCGGCCGGTCCATGCCGAGCCGTTCGACGATGTCCTGCCGTACCGGCGGCGCGGCGGTCGCCGTGAGCGCGAGCACGGGCGGCCGGCCCAGCCGCCGCACGGCCTGGGCCAGGCGCAGGTAGTCGGGCCGGAAGTCGTGGCCCCACGAGGACACGCACTGGGCCTCGTCGACCACGAGGAGGGCGGGGCGCGCCTCGGTCAGCCGCCGGACGACCTCGTCCTTGGCCAGTTGCTCCGGGGACAGGTAGACGTAGCGCACCGAGCCCTCGCGGACGGCGGCCCAGGCCTCCTCGGTCTCGGCCGCGCCCAGGTCGGAGTTGACGGCGACGGCGCCCGGGCCGCGGTCGCCGCCGGGCAGTCCCGCGATCTGGTCCCGCTGCAGGGCCAGCAGCGGTGACACGACGACGACCGGCCCGGACAGCAGCAGGGCGGGAACCTGGTACACGGCGGACTTGCCCGATCCGGTCGGCATGACGACGAGGCAGTCGCGTCCCTCCAGCACCCACTCCATGGCGGTGAGCTGTTCGGGGCGCAGCTCCTCCCAGCCGAACACCTCGGCGGCCGTCTCGCGCAGCCGCCCGGCCCGCCGTCCGCGGGCCGGCGGTCCTTCCCCGGTCATCGGCACACTCCTCGTACGGTGGCAGGGCTGCCCGGGGTACCCCGGCCTCCGGCGAGTACCCCGGGCACGGCGGTCAGCCGCCCAGGTGCCGCTGCAGCCAGTCGGCGGCGGCGCGGCGGAAGAGCCGGCGGTTGTCGGCGCGCAGGAACTCGTGTCCCTCGTCGAGCAGGGTGAGCAGTTCGGCGGGGACACCGCGCTCGCGGGCGGCCCGTACGAACTGCTCCGACTCCCCCGGCGGCACATTCGTGTCGTGCTCCCCGTGCACGGCGAGCACCGGTGCGCGCAGCGCGTCGATGCGGCTCATCGGTGACAGCGACCGCAGCAGTTCACGGTCGCGTTCGGGGTGGCCGTACTTGTGGGCCGCCGACTGGGCGATCCAGGGTTCGGTGCCCTCGAAGAACGTCGCGAGGTCCGACATGCCGCACACCGCGACCCCGGTGCGGAACAGGTCCGGGTGCCAGACCAGGGAGGCGAACGTGAGGTAGCCGCCGTACGAGCGGCCCATCACCGCCAGCCGGGCGGGATCGGCCGGGCCGGCCAGCACCGCGTGGGCGGCGCAGTCCGCCACGTCGTCGATCGCGGCGAACCGCCCCCGTCCCAGGTCCGCGTCGACGAACGACCGGCCGTATCCGGAGGACCCGCGGACGTCGGGTGCGAAGATGTCGAGTCCGCGCCCGAGGATCTCGTGGTACAGGGGGTTGAGGACGGGGCGTTCCTGGTCCTCGGGGCCGCCGTGCAGATGGATGACGCAGGGTGCCGGTTCGCCGGGGCCGCGGCCCGGCGCGCGGTAGTACCAGCCGTTCAGCGGCAGCCCGTCCCGGGCGATGGGCCGCAGCGGGACCGGTCGCACGGGCGGACGGCCCGGGGGGACGGCGTCCTCGTCGCGTGACGACCAGGGGGTGCGCACCGGGGTCGCGCCGTCGGGCAGCCACCAGATGCCGGGGCGGCGGCGGGACCCGGACAGGGCCAGCAGCAGCCGCGGGCCGGCGTCCGTGATGCGCGTGACCACCTCGTGGGGCAGGGACACGGTCCGGGTGGGGCCCGGGTCCGATCCGGGCCGGGCGGACGCCTCCGTGTCCATGACCTCCAGCTCGCTCATGCCCCGGACGTTCCAGGCGAGCACGGCGAAGCTGCCGTCGCGGGTGCACCGCAGCAGCTCCAGGTCGGTGTTCTCCCGTGCGGCGGCGGCCGACCAGCCGCGCGGCCGCCCGTCCGGGCCGAGCTCGGCGGCGAGCAGGACCGCGAACTCCCGGTAGGCGTTGCTGCGCAGCCAGAGGGTGTCCGCGCGGGGTGAGAAGCCGCCGATCCACGGGTCCCCGTCGGCCACCGGCATCACGCAGGTCGTCACGAGGTCGGCGGTGCGCAGCACGACCGCCTCGCGCCGGCCGCGGGGTCCCCGGCGCAGCAGCGCGAGCGCGCCGTCCCGGCTGAGGTCGCACACGCGGAGCGTCGCCGCGTCCTTCTCCACGGCGAGCAGGACGGGGGCGGCGACACCGTCGGGATCGATGAGGTACGCGGACAGTCCGTCGCCGAACCCGGCCGCCGGGGCGGTGCCACCGCCCGGTGCGCCGATCGCCGTCGTCCCGACGGCGAGGAGGGGTGAGGGCAGTGCAGGTCCGGGGGCGGTGTGGGGTGCCGGGCCGAGCAGCTCGGTGTCGCCGGTGGGGCCATGCCAGTGGGCCGGCAGGTGGCCGTCGGCGGGCCCGGGGACGGGGGTACCGGTCTCCGCCACGGCGTCCGGGGCGGAGACGGCGGTGGGCACCGCGACGGTGACCGCGATCGCCGATCCGTCGTGCGCCCAGCAGCCCAGGTGGGCCGAGGTGCCCGGCTCGGCGCCGGCGAGGATGTGCCGGTCGCTGCCGTCGGGGCGGACGCACAGCACCCGGGTGAGCTCGCCGCCGCCGGGGGCCGTCGTGTAGGCGATCCACCGGCCGTCGGGCGACCAGGACACCTCCGTCACGGGATCCGGTCCGTCGTCGAGCAGGCGTACGGCGTCGCCGTCGGGGGGTCCCGTCCACAGCTGTGGCACGCCGCCCCGGTCGCAGATGAAGGCGACCTGCGTGTCGGCCGGGTCGGCCGAGGGGTACCAGCAGCCGTGCGCGATGAGCCGCGTCGGCGCGTCGCGCGGCCCGGAGGCGTCGGGCAGCGGAACGCGGGCGGGCGCGGCGAAGGCGGCGGTACGGCCGTCCGTGGCCGGCGGGGACGGGTGGGGGGTCCGCCTCGGGTGGGCGGTGGCGGGCCGCCCGGCACCGGCCGGGCCGGCGTCGGGCGGCCGTACCGCGGGCGGTTCCCCGGTCAGATTCCGTGCGTCTGCAGCCATATCTCCAGCAAAGCCACTTGCCACAGTGCGTTCGCTCCGCGCTTGGTGCGGTGTCGGTCGGGGGCCGCCAGGAGTCGGGCGACGTAGGAGTCCTGGAAGAGCCCGCGCCGCTTCGCCTCGGGGGCGCCCAGCGCCTCACGCACCTTGTCCAGGACGGGTCCGGCCATGTGGGTGATCGCCGGGACCGGGAAGTAGCCCTTGGGGCGGTCGACCACCTCGTGGGGCAGCAGTTTGCGGCCGGCCTCCTTCAGGACGCCCTTGCCGCCGTCGGCCAGCTTCAGCTCCGGCGGGCATGCGGCCGCCAGCTCGACCAGTTCGTGGTCGAGGAACGGCACGCGGGCCTCCAGGCCCCAGTCCATCGTCATGTTGTCGACCCGCTTGACCGGGTCGTCCACCAGCATGACATGGGTGTCGAGGCGCAGGGCGGCGTCGAGCGCCGTCTCCGCCCCGGGCGCCGCCATGTGCTCGCGGACGAACCGGCCGGAGACGTCCTCCCGCGGCAGCATGTCCGGTTGCAGCATCGCGGCGAGGTCGGCGTGCGGCCGGTCGAAGTACGTCTCGGCATACCTGTCCGGCTCCTGTTCGCGGGCCACGGCGGCCAGCTCCGGGTACCAGTGGTAGCCGGCGAAGACCTCGTCGGCGCCCTGCCCGCTCTGGACGACCTTGACGTTCTTCGACACCTGCTCGGACAGCAGGTGGAAGGCGACCACGTCGTGGCTCATCATGGGCTCGCTCATCGCCGCGACCGCCGCGTCCAGCGCCGTCGACACGCGCTGCGAGGGGACCACCAGCTGATGGTGATCGGTGGCGAACTCCCTGGCCACCAGGTCGGAGTAGCGGAACTCGTCCCCCTCGTCACCGGCCTCCGCCTCGAAGCCCACGCTGAACGTCGCCAGGTCCCGCTGCCCCTCGTCGGCCAGCAGGGCCACGATCAGGCTGGAGTCCAGTCCTCCGGACAGCAGCACGCCGACCGGCACGTCGGCGACCATCCGCCGCCGTACGGCGGTGCGCAGCGCCTCCAGCACCGCGTCCCGCCACTCGGCGGCGCCCATGCCGGCGTGCTCGGGGCGGCGCGTGTACGACGGCTGCCAGTAGCGGTGGTCCCGGTGGGTGCCGTCCGGCTCGACGACCCGCACGGTGGCCGGGGGAAGCTTGCGCACCCCCGCCAGCACGGTCCGGGGGGCGGCCACCGTCGCGTGCCAGCTGAGGTACTGGTGCACGGCGACCGGGTCGAGCGAGGTGTCCACGCCGCCGGCCGCGAGCAGGGCGGGCAGCGAGGAGGCGAAGCGCAGCCGCCCCGGGGTCTGCGCCAGGTACAGGGGCTTGATGCCGAGCCGGTCGCGGCCCAGGATCAGCCGGCCGGTGCGGTGCTCGACGAGGGCGAAGGCGAACATGCCGTGGAAGCGGTCGACACAGGCGGTGCCCCACTGGCGGTACGCCACGAGGACGACCTCGGTGTCGGAGGTGGACCGGAACCGGTGGCCGAGGGCCGTCAGCTCCGCGCGCAGCTCCTTGTAGTTGTAGATGCACCCGTTGAAGACACCGGTGACCTCCTGTCCGGTGTCGGTCAGCGGCTGCGCCCCGCGCTCGGAGAGGTCGATGATCTTCAGTCGGCGGTGCCCCAGCGCGACGGCGTCCCGTGACCAGACCCCCTCGCCGTCGGGTCCGCGGGCGGCGAGCCGGTCGTTCATGCGCTCGACGGCCGCCAGGTCGGGCCGGGTGCCGTCGAAGCGCATCTCTCCGCTCAGACCGCACATCCGCGACCACCTCCCTGCTGCTGCGCGTACGGGTCGCGCAGGGTGCGCGGCGGAGAGGTGCGCGGCGGGCCGCCCACCGGTATGTGGCCGGAACTGATGGACACGGTGGTTCTTCTCCTTCGTAACGGGAGCGGGTACGGACGGGTACGACGAGGCGTCGTTGCAGGCGGGGCGCCGAGAGCCCCGGGGGGTTCTCCCGTACGCCTCAGCGGCCGGCGATGCCGGCCCGGCCGGCCCCCGAGGGGTACGCGACGGGGCGTCCCGGGGAGGCGACGTGCCGGGCGGGGGCGGCGGGCCGCCGGCGCGGCTGGTCGTCGCCCCGGGTCTCCGCGATCGCGAGATCGGTGCAGGCGAGCAGGTCGTCCGCTTCGGCGGTGCGGCGCATGCGGTGGGCGGCGCTGCCGGTGGCGAGCGCGCGCTCCGCGAGGTCCCGGACCGTGGGCCAGTCCCCGGCGGCCTCCAGCGCCGGGCGCACCCGTGCGAGCAGGCGCCGGACGACCTCGGCGGCCGGTGCCTCGTGCCGGGTACCGGGGTCGATCAGGACCCCTTCCAGGCCCGACCGCGCGGCCCGCCAGGCGGCGGCGCGCAGCCACTCGTGCCGGCCCCGGCAGGCCGGCGCGTCCGTCGTCTCCAGCCGCTCGCGGGCCTCGGTCACCAGGGCACGGTAGAGCCCGGCGATCAGCACGACCGTCTCCGGCCGGGGGCAGGCGTCGCAGATGCGCAGTTCGAGGGTCTGCTGGTGGGCGGAGGGCCGGATGTCGTGGTAGATCATTCCCGCGTCGCTGATGACACCGGAGTCGATCAGGCACTGCACGGCCGCGTCGTAGTCGGCGGCGTCGGCGTAGCAACCCGGCGGGCCCGCGGTGGGCCAGCGCTGCCACACCATCGTCCGCCAGCTGGCATAGCCGGTGTCGGCGCCCAGCCAGAAGGGGGAACTGGCGGACAGGGCCAGCAGGACGTGCAGCCACGGGGACACCTCGCACATGAGGCGCACGGCCAGGTCGCGGTCGGGCACGTCGACGTGGACGTGGGTTCCGCAGATCAGCTGCTCGTCGGCGATCATGCGGTATTCGTCGACCATGTGGCGGTAGCGGCGCCCGTCGGTCGGGCGGGTGTCCTGCGTGCGGGCCAGCGGCACGGTACCGGCGGCGACCACGGCCAGTCCCTGGGCGCTCGCCGCGGCGTCGAGCCGGCGTCTGGACCGGATCACGTCGTCGTACAGGCCGGCGAGGGAGTCGTGCACCCCGCTGTTCGACTCGACGGTCGCCTGCTGCAGTTCGGTCGTGAAGGTGCCTTGGGGGAGCTTCTCCAGCATGGCGTCGGCTCGGGGGGCGAGCAGGCCCGTCTCCACCTCGACGATGTGGAACTCCTCTTCCACTCCGATGCGAACGGTCACGGCACTCCTAAGGTGACGGGCGAACGCTGACTGCCTCACCCGGGGAATTCGACCCGCTCGGCCGGTTCACCGGAGGCGGGCTGTGCACCTCCGACTTCCCACCAGGCCCATTACTAAGCAGGGGCGCTCTTCGGAGAGCCCTATCTCACGGATGAGCGGCCGCCGCATCCCGCTCGGGAGCCCTCGATTCGGAAAGAGGACGTTTGTACGAGCGCAGACGGTACAGACGGGAGCTAACACCGTCTTTATGCGACGAGAGAGGGAGACGCACATGGGCATCATCGCGTGGATCATCATCGGCCTGCTCGCCGGCGCCATCGCCAAGGCCATCATGCCGGGCAAGGACCCGGGCGGCATCATCATCACCATGCTCATCGGCGTGGCCGGCGGTCTGCTCGGCGGCTGGCTCGGCAAGGTGATCTTCAAC
>NZ_JBEYXJ010000124.1:0-23328 GCF_040645015.1 Streptomyces sp. NPDC046881
AGGGGCTCCACCCCTGGACCCCGGCCTCGCCCACCCACCACCCGACTCGGTCGGCTGGGAGGGAGCCCCCGGGGTCAGCCGTGTTTCGGGTGGGGAGTCGAGCCGTAGGCCCTCAGGAAGCGGTCCCGGAAGGAGCTCATCTTCCAGACGGGCGCGTCGTGGGCCGGGCGGAGGCCGTCGGTCCAGTTCCAGTCGGCGATCTTGTCGAGCATCCTGGGGTCCTTGGCGACGACCGACACCGGCACGTCACGGCTGGCGTGGTTGCCGCTGACCCGGGAGATGGGCTGGTGGTCGCCGAGGAAGACCAGCACGGTGTCCTTCGTGCCGTAGCGCTCCAGCCACTCGGTCAGCGCGGTCACCGAGTACTGGATCGACTTGCCGTACTCCTCGCGGGACCTGCTGCTGTCGGCGATGACGTCGGCCGCCTTGTTGCCCGCCGCCTCGATGCCCTTGAAGACGGAGCCGTCACCGAGCCGGTCCCAGTCCACCATCTTCGGGATGGGCGCCCACGGCTGGTGGCTGGAGGTCAGGATGAGCAGCGACATCCGGGTCTTCCCGGCGGGCGCCGGCTTGCTGTGCACCCGCTCCTGGTACTGCTGGAGCGCGTACTGGTCGGGCATGGTCGACCAGCTGAACTTCGGTCCCTGGTAGCCGAGCTGGAAGGCGTTGTAGACCTTGTCCAGGCCGTACCACTTCTGCTCCGGCCACCCCTTCTGCACGCCCGGCATGACACCGACCGTGTCGAACGCGCCGGTCTTGCGGAACGCCTCCGTCAGGCTGAGGTGGTCGCTGGCCATGACCGTGCGGTAGCGCTGCTGGTTGCTGATCCACAGCCCCGACATGGTGGTGGAGTGGCCGAGCCAGCTGCTGCCGCCGTAGGTCGCCGAGGTCAGCCAGCCGCTCTTGGCGTGGAAGCCGGCCTTGGCCAGGGCCTTGGTGCGGACGTCGAGGGTCCGGTCCACACCGGGCGCCATGACCGGGTCCTCGATCGCGCTGCGGCCGTAGCTCTCGATGAACGTGAAGATCACGTCCTTGCCGCGCAGGTCGGGCACCAGCTGACCGCCGGGCGTGTTCCCGAACGCGTCGACCCGGGCCACCTTCCGGAACTCCGCCTCGTCCTTCAGCGTGTCCGAGACCCGGCGGGCCTGGATCTTCAGCGCGTTCGCGGTCCGGTCGGAGGCGATCGGCACCCCGGATATCTGCAGCCCGAGGGAGGAGCAGGTGATCCAGACGACCCCGGCGACCAGGGTGCCGCGGGTCGCGGTGCCGGGGTGCCGGGCCAGGAGGTCGGCCAGCCGGACCACGGCCAGCGCGAGCAGGACGAAGAGCAGCAGCACGAGGGCGATCACCCCGCCCACGGCCGCGAGGGTCGCCGTACGCCCGAGGGAGTCCTCCAGGTACGACTCCGCGTCGCCGAACAGGCTCCAGTCCAGGACGACGTTGAAGTTGCGGCCCAGGTACTGGTTGAACCCCATGTCGAGCGCGTTCAGCACGGTCATCGCCCCGAGCAGCATCCCGGACACCGCCGCCAGCACCACCCGGGGCCGCCGCGGCAGCGCGAGCAGCACGGCGGCCCCGATGATCGCCTCGGCCGGTATCCGCAGGAACTTGGCGGGCCCGAGCCGGACCACGGTGTTGGGCATCACCAGCGCGGCGACGACGAGCAGGGCGGCCAGCACGGTGACGCTCACGGACAGGGCCTGCGCGGCGGCTGGATGCTGTTCCCGCCAGCGCCGCCGCCACGCGGACCACACGGTCCAGGGGCGGCGGGACGGGCGTGGGGCGGGTTCGGTGATCTCTTCGGCCACGTCCTCGGCTGACTGGAGCGCACTCATACCCTCCCGTACGACGCCCCGGGAGCCCCCGTTCACCCCGGCCAGGCAAACACCTGGTCAACCCGGCCGGCGGTACGGCTCAGGCGCCCCCGACCGCCGTCAGCAGAGCGAGCGGCGCCGCGGCGGACCGGGCCTCCCGCCCGCACGCGTGCGGATACGGCACCGGTGAGGTGTGCGAAGCACGCCCGTACCCCGCCAGCGCCTCCGGCAACCGGTGCCCGCCCGTCGTCGCCGCGTCGACCAGCGCGTGGGCGACCGTACGGGCCTCGTCGTGCAGCCCGTACCGCGCGAGCCCCAGCGTGATCAGCGCGTTGTCGTGCGGCCAGACCGAGCCCCGGTGGTAGGACAGCGGGTGGTACGCCGCCTGGCCCGAGGCCACCGTGCGGACGCCCCACCCGGAGAAGAAGTCCGGCTCCAGCAGCCGCCGGCCCACCACTTCGCCGTACTCCTTGTCCAGCAGCCCCGACCACAGCAGATGTCCGGCGTCGGAGGCCAGCGCGTCGATCTGCCGGCCCCGCCCGTCCAGGGCCAGCGCCGGGAAGGACCGCTCGCGCATCCAGAAGTCCCGCTGGAAACGGTCCCGGAGGTCGGCCGCGGCCTGCTCCAGCAGCGCGGCGTACGTCTCGTCGGCCCACACCGCCCGCGCCAGCCCCGCCGTACGGCGCAGCGCGTCGTACGCGTAGCCCTGGGCGCCCGCCGCCATCACCGCGCCGGTGGGCCGGGTGCCGTCGGCGCAGCAGATCGCGCCGGGGGAGTCCTTCCAGTTCTGGTTGGCGAGGCCGCCCTCGTCGGCGCGGTAGACGAGGTAGCCGCGGGAGGTCAGGCCGCCGTGGTCGAGCATCCAGCCGATGGCGGCCCGGGCGTGCGGCTCCAGCCGGCGGGCCAGCTCCGTGTCCCCGGTCCGCTCGACGTACGCGCCGAGCAGGACCAGGAACAGCGGGGTGGCGTCGACCGAGCCGTAGTAGCGGGCGAACGGCACCTGGCCGAAGTGGGCCAGCTCGCCGTGCCGCACCTCGTGCACGATCTTGCCGGGCTGGGCGACCGGGGAGCCGCCGGTCTCCGTGGCCTGGGTGGCGGCCAGGGCGAGGAGGGTGGCGGCGGCCGGCTGCGGGCGGTAGGGCAGGGTGAACAGGGAGGTGAGCAGGGCGTCGCGGCCGAGCAGGGTGAGGAACCAGGGGGCGCCGGCCGCCGGTACGCGCAGTTCCTCGCCGTCCGGTCCGGTGGCCGGGACCTGGAGCGCCGCCAGGTCGGCCAGGCCCCGGGCGCAGGCCGCGGCCAGCTCCGGCCAGCCGGTCGGGAAGGCCACGCCCTCCATGAACTCGGCTTCCCGGGCGAGGAGTTGGTCGTGCACGGCGGCGGGGTCGCGGGGCACGCGGACGGCGCGCTTGTCGCCGTGCGGGCGGGCGATCACCCGGAGCAGCAGCTCGGTCGTCCCGTGCGGGGCGAGGTCGAGGGTCCACACCAGGCGGCGGGCGCCGGTCCCGGTCTCCTCCACGGCGTCGGGGGGCGGGTCGGCGGTGATCGTCGTACAGGACCGCCATTCGGCGCGCCGGTAGGTGAACTCGATGCCGTCGTCGAGGACTTCGCGGGAGCGTACGGCGCCGGACTTGGTGTAGGTGCGGTGGTCGGAGCGGAGTTCGAACTGGTCGGTGAAGTCGGCGTCGACGGTGAGCGCGAGCCGGACGGTGGTGGGCACCGGACGGTTGCTGGTCACCTTCATCGACTCCACGAACGAGCTGTCCCCGACGGCCTGTTCCCGGAACAGGGTGTGCGCCGGGGGTTCCTGCCGGCCGCTGCGTGGGACCAGCACGCAGCGGGCCTCGTCCCCGTCCGTCACCGGGGTGAGCACCTCGGGCACGGTGCCGTCGACGGTGAGCTGCCAGCGGCTGAGGTGCCGGGCGTCCCGGACGAACAACCCGTCCGGGGAGTTGCCGCCCCGCACTCCGCTGATGTCGCCGCGGTCGCCCACGGCGGCGAAGGTGGCGCCGTGCACAAGCAGATGATGCCGGTCCGTCATCCCCGGTCCCCTCCTCTGTCACTCCTGTCGAACGGTGCGGTGTCCGTGGGGGGTGCGCCATTTTGTTCGCTCTTGTCCAGCTTTTGACGCTCGTGCGGTGTGGGTCGCCGGTGCAGGAGGTCGAGCGCGAGGGCCGCCGTCCAGCTGAAGCCGGTGGCGCCGCAGGCCTCGCCGGTGTACGGGTCGACGTACTCGGCGAAATCGCTGGTGCCGGCGACTTCCAGCACCGCCTCGCGCAGGGCGTCGGCCCGCTCCCGCTCGCCGTGCGTGCGCAGCCCGTGCTCCAGCAGCCAGCTCGTGTTGAACCAGGCCGGCCCGCGCCAGTACCGGTGCGGGTCGAAGGCCTCGCCGAGCAGGTCGTAGCTCGGCACCAGCCGGGTACGGTCCCCGACCGAGAAGTGCGGCCCGCCCACGGTACGGACCAGCGCGGCGACGATGTCCCGCGGCAGCCCGGGCAACACCAACGGAACCAGCCCGGAGACACCGCGCTCGGGGATGAGGCCGGGGGTGCGGGGCGGGGGGCCGGGGTGGGGAGAGCGGGGTTCGGGTGCGGGTTCGGAGGTGCGGCGCTCCTGTGTGCGGCCGGGGTCAGAGGCGCCGGGGGCGGTGGCGGCTGCGGAGGGGGCGCGGTCGGTGGGTGAGGGGGTGTCCCGTAGGTCGCGGCACAGGAACAGGCCGGACCTCTCGTCCCACAGGCGCTCCACCAGCGCCGCCGTCAGCCGTTCGGCGCGGGCCCGGCGGGCGGAGCCGGTCGCGCCCAGTTCCTCGGCGATCCGGGCGAGGGCGTACTCGGAGGCGATGAGGAGGGCGTTGAACGCCGGGTCCTCCACGGCGAACTCCGCCTCCCCGTCGGCGTATCCGGCGTCCCGGTAGTCCGCGGCCAGCCGCACGTAGCGCCCGTAGTCCAGATCCGTCGGCCGGTCCTCGGCCGCCCCGTGGTCGAGGTCGGCACGGCGGAAGGAGCGGGCCGGGGCCGGGGTGATCCGGGCGAGCGGGGCGTCCCAGCAGGGGCTGTTGTCCATGCCCTGCTCCCAGGGGTGGACCACGCACGCGAGGCCGCCGCCGCCCAGGTCCCGCCGGTGCAGCAGGTACCGGTGCCAGGCGGCCAGCCGCGGGTACACCCGGGCCAGGAAACCGCGGGCCGCGGACAGCCCGGGGTCGGCGCGGTGCACCAGCCAGGCGGCCAGCGCGTGTACCGGTGGCTGCACGATGCCGGACGTCTGTACGGTGCGCGGGGCGCCCGCGCCGCGCCCGGCGGTGGAGGAGCGCCAGAAGTCGGGACTCGGGAAGTACGCGTCCAGCGGTACGGAGGGGTTGAACACGATGTGCGGGACGCGACCGTCGCCCCACTGGGCGGCCAGCAGCGTCTCCAGCTCGGTCTGGGCCCGCAGCGGCGACACGTGCCGCAGCCCGATGGCGATGAACGCGGAGTCCCAGGACCATTGGTGGGGGTACAGGTTCCGGGACGGCACGGTCGAGCCGCCCGTCCAGTTCGCCTCCAGTACCTCGGCCGCTCTGACGTGCAGCGACGCCGTGGCCATGGGTGCGGCCGGTGGATCGTATGCGATCTCGCGCTGGATGGGACGGGCAGTGAGCTGGGCGGTGCGATCCACTCGGGGCTCCCCGAAGACGTCCGGCCGCGCGGGTTTGGCTGCGGCCACCGTAGGGTTACGTCTATTTAACACGCAAAACTCACTATGTAATGCAAGCTTGAGGAACACAAGGGGGTGCGCATGACGGGACGTCCGGGAAGGACCGGCAAGAGCGGAGGCCAGGCGGGAGCCGGCGATCTGCTCGAACTGGTGCGCAGTGGACGGGCCGTGACGCGGGGCGCGCTCCAGCAGGCCACCGGGCTGTCCCGGGCCACCGTCGGCCAGCGCCTGGACCGGCTGTTCCGGGCGGGCTGGCTGCGCGAGGGCGCCGGCGGCCCGGTCGACTCCCCGCTCGGCGGCCGCCCCTCCATCACCCTGGAGTTCGACGACTCCCACGCGGTGGTCCTCGCCGCCGACCTGGACACCCGGCACGCCCGCGCGGCCGTCCTCTCCCTGACCGGCGAGATCCTCGCCGAGCACGCCGGCACGCTGGTGGTGGAGGACGGTCCGGACGCCCTCCTGGCCGAGCTGGGCCGCTGGTTCGGCGAGCTGCTGACCAAGGCCGGGCACACCGGCGAGGAGGTCTGCGGGATCGGGCTCGCGGTGCCGGGCCCGGTGGACAGCGAGACCGGCCTGGTGGTGCAGCCGCCGATCATGCCGGGCTGGGACGGCTACGACATCCGCGGCCGGCTCTCCCGCGCCTTCACCGAGCACACCGGCGCCCCTGCGGTGCCGGTCCTGGTCGACAACGACGCCAACCTCATGGCCTACGGCGAACAGCGCACCGGATACCCCGACTGCACGGCCTTCGTGCTGGTCAAGGTGTCCACGGGCATCGGCGCCGGGGTGGTCGTGGACGGGTCGGTCTACCGGGGCGTCGACGGCGGCGCCGGCGACATCGGGCACATCCGGGTGGGCGCCGACGCGCTGTGCCGGTGCGGGTCGTACGGCTGTCTCGCGGCCGTGGCGAGCGGTGGCGCCGTGGCCCGGCGGCTGGCCGCGAACGGGGTGCCGGCCGCCTCCGGCTCGGACGTGCGGGACCTGCTGGCCGCCGGGCACCCGGAGGCCGCCGCGCTGGCCCGGGAGGCCGGGCGCCAGGTCGGCGACGTGCTGGCGACGGTCGTGACGCTGCTCAACCCGGGCGTGCTGATGATCGCGGGCGACCTCGCCGGCACGCCCTTCCTCACCGGTGTGCGCGAGCTGCTCTACCAGCGGGCGCTCCCTCGTTCCACCGCTCATCTGGAGGTCGTCACCTCCCGGCTCGGCGACCGGGCGGGGCTGATCGGCGCCGGGGCGCTGGTGGTGGAGCACCTGTACGCGCCGGAGCGGGCGGAGGAGCGGCTGTCCCGGATGGGCGTGTGACAGGGCCGTTTCCGCTGCTGGTCGGCGTCCGTCAGGGGGTCCGCATGGTGAAACGAGGCGCTCTGTGGCAGCGTGATTCTCGCCACCCTTGATAAGGGTTGCGCTCAGATGAGCGGATCAAGCACGGCTGCACTTCTCCAAAGGGTGGCACTGGGTGCCACCCTTTGATCGTTCAGCGACCGAAATCAATCGTGGGGGAGGATGCTCATCTGAGCGGAAAACCGCACCTGTGCGCGCGGTTGTCTTCAAGAAGTGAAAACATACGGCCGGCTTCGCTTGCCAAGCCTTGACTTTCGATCCGCTGGCGGACGAGTGGTTACAGGCGCATGACGGGCAAGTGGACGTACCCAGGAACCTTTGATCTGGGTATGTTCCTGGCCGTCAGGGCAGCCACCGTGGCCTCAAGGAGTCGAGACCCGTGTCGGAAAACAAAGAACCCCACGTAGCGAAGTTCGTTTACGACTTCACCGAGGGCAACAAGGACCTCAAGGACCTTCTCGGCGGCAAGGGTGCCAATCTCGCCGAGATGACCAACCTGGGTCTCCCGGTCCCTCCCGGCTTCACGATCACCACGGAGGCCTGCAAGGTCTACCTGGAGAGCGGCGAGGAGCCCGCGGCACTGCGTGACGAGGTCAGTGCGCACCTCGACGCCCTCGAGGCGAAGATGGGCAAGAAGCTGGGCCAGGCCGACGACCCGCTGCTGGTCTCCGTCCGCTCCGGCGCCAAGTTCTCCATGCCCGGCATGATGGACACGGTCCTCAACATCGGCCTGTCGGACAAGTCGGTGCAGGGCCTGGCCGCCCAGGCCGGCGACGAGCGGTTCGCCTGGGACTCCTACCGGCGCCTCATCCAGATGTTCGGCAAGACCGTCCTCGGCGTCGACGGCGAGCTGTTCGAGGAGGCGCTCGACAAGGCCAAGGCCGCCAAGAAGGTCACGGTCGACACCGACCTCGAGGCCGCGGACCTGAAGAAGCTGGTCGCCACCTTCAAGAAGATCGTCAAGAAGGAGGCCGGCCGGGACTTCCCGCAGGACCCGCGCGAGCAGATGGACCTCGCCATCAAGGCGGTCTTCGACTCCTGGAACGGCGACCGCGCCAAGCTGTACCGCCGCCAGGAGCGCATCCCGCACGACCTCGGCACGGCCGTCAACGTCTGTTCGATGGTCTTCGGCAACCTCGGCCCCGACTCCGGCACCGGCGTCGCGTTCACCCGCGACCCCGCCTCGGGCCACCAGGGCGTCTACGGCGACTACCTGCAGAACGCCCAGGGCGAGGACGTCGTCGCGGGCATCCGCAACACCGTCCCGCTCGCCGAGCTGGAGCAGATCGACAAGAAGTCGTACGACCAGCTCATGCAGATCATGGAGACGCTGGAGAACCACTACAAGGACCTCTGCGACATCGAGTTCACGATCGAGCGCGGTCAGCTGTGGATGCTCCAGACCCGCGTCGGCAAGCGCACCGCCGGTGCCGCCTTCCGCATCGCCACCCAGCTGGTGGACCAGGGCCTGATCGACGAGACGGAGGCGCTCCAGCGCGTCACCGGCGCCCAGCTGGCCCAGCTGATGTTCCCGCGCTTCGACGAGCACGCCAAGGTCGAGCAGGTGGCGCGCGGTATCGCCGCGTCCCCGGGTGCGGCGGTCGGCAAGGCGGTCTTCGACTCGTACACCGCGGTCAAGTGGTCCCGCTCGGGCGAGAAGGTGATCCTGGTCCGCCGGGAGACCAACCCCGACGACCTGGACGGCATGATCGCGGCGGAGGGCATCCTCACCTCGCGCGGCGGCAAGACCTCGCACGCGGCCGTCGTCGCCCGCGGCATGGGCAAGACCTGTGTCTGCGGCGCGGAGGAGCTGGAGGTCGACACCAAGCGCCGCCGGATGACGGTCCCCGGCGGGCACATCGTGGAGGAGGGCGACCTCATCTCCATCGACGGCTCGTCCGGCAAGGTCTACCTCGGCGAGGTCCCGGTCGTCCCGTCCCCCGTGGTGGAGTACTTCGAGGGCCGGATGCACCCCGGTGCCGACGACGCCGACGAGCTGGTCGAGGCCGTGCACCGCATGATGGCCTTCGCCGACCGCAAGCGCCGTCTGCGGGTGCGCGCCAACGCCGACAACGCCGAGGACGCGCTGCGCGCCCGCCGCTTCGGCGCCCAGGGCATCGGCCTGTGCCGCACGGAGCACATGTTCCTCGGCGAGCGCCGGGAGATGGTCGAGAAGCTGATCCTCGCCGACACGCAGGAGGAGCGCGAGGCCGCCCTGCGGGAGCTGCTGCCCCTGCAGAAGAAGGACTTCGTCGAACTCTTCGAGGCGATGGACGGCCTGCCCGTCACCATCCGCCTGCTCGACCCGCCGCTGCACGAGTTCCTGCCGGACATCACGGAGCTCTCGGTCCGGGTGGCGCTGGCGGAGTCCCGGCAGGAGCCGCACGAGAACGACCTGCGCCTGCTCCAGGCGGTGCACCGCCTGCACGAGCAGAACCCGATGCTGGGTCTGCGCGGTGTGCGCCTCGGCCTGGTCATCCCCGGCCTGTTCACCATGCAGGTCCGCGCGATCGCGGAGGCGGCGGCCGAGCGCAAGGCGGCCAAGGGCGACCCGCGCGCCGAGATCATGATCCCGCTCGTCGGCACGGTCCAGGAGCTGGAGATCGTCCGCGAGGAGGCGGACCAGGTCATCGCCGAGGTCGAGGCGGCGACCGGTACGCAGCTGAAGCTGGCGATCGGCACGATGATCGAGCTGCCGCGCGCCGCCCTCACGGCGGGCCAGATCGCGGAGGCCGCGGAGTTCTTCTCCTTCGGCACGAACGACCTGACCCAGACGGTGTGGGGCTTCAGCCGGGACGACGTGGAGGCCTCGTTCTTCACGGCGTACCTGGAGAAGGGCATCTTCGGCGTCAGCCCGTTCGAGACGATCGACAAGGACGGCGTCGGCTCCCTGGTGAAGGCGGCCGCGGAGGCCGGCCGGCGCACCCGCCCCGACCTCAAGCTGGGCGTCTGCGGCGAGCACGGCGGTGACCCGGAGTCGGTCCACTTCTTCCACGAGGCGGGCTTGGACTACGTCTCCTGCTCCCCGTTCCGCATCCCGGTCGCCCGCCTGGAGGCCGGCCGGGCGGCCACCCAGTCGGCGGGCAGCGACCACCGCTGACCCACCCGGTCCCCGGAGCCGCCGTCGGTCCCCGACCCTCACCGATCGGCGGCGGCTCCGGCGCACGAAAGAGAAGGGGCGACACTCCGGTGCGGCGGGTGTCGCCCCTTCGGTGCGTCCGCGGCCGGGGCGGGTCAGAGGCCGCCGGTGTTGAGCAGCCGGTTCGGAGTGTCGGCGCGGACGCCGTGCAGGACACCGCGGGTGGCCGTGCGGTCGAGCCAGACATGGACCTCCCGGGCCGTGGCCCGGGGGTGGGCCGACAGGTACAGCGCGATCACGCCGGTCGCATGGGGCGCGGCCCAGGACGTCGCGCCGTAGTCCTCCGTGGTCGTACCGCCGCCGGCGAGGGCGGCGGTCACCTTCTGTCCGGGCGCGTACAGGTCCACGCACCGTCCGTAGCCGGATCCGTAGGAGCCGCCCTCGTCCCACGGGCGGTCCTTGGGGGTGGAGGCCGCCACGACGATCGTGCCGGGCACACCGGCCGGGGAGTGCCTGCAGGCGTCGTCACGGTAGTTGCCGGCCGACACCACCGTCGGGATCCCCGCGTCGACCATCTTCTTCACGGCGGAGTCCACGGCCGCCGACCGGTGGTCGAAGTTGAGCGACATGTTCACCACCGCGGGCTTCTGCGCGTGCGCGGTCACCCACTTGACCGACTTCACCACGGCCGCCTCCGCCGCCGCCGGGGAGCCGCCGCCCTCGCTCTCGCACAGGATGCCCTGGACCCGTACGAGCTGCGCCCCGGGCGCGACCCCGTACTTCGCCCCGCCGATGACACCCGCGACGAACGTGCCGTGGCCGCCCCCGTCCTCGCTGAAGCAGTCACCGGAGTCCTTGCGGCCCACGAAGTCGGCGCCGAGGCGGGCGCGTCCGCCGAACTCCTTGTGGGTGATGTCCATCCCCGTGTCGATCACGTAGACGTGGACGCCCTTGCCGGTGGCGGTGGTGGTGAACCGCCCGTTCAGCGGCCGTGACCGCTGGTCCAGGATGTCCAGGTTCCACGGCACGTGGCGGGTGAGGGACGGCACCCCGCTGTGCGCGACCGCGGACAACTCGCCCACGGCTCCGGGAGACACCGCCGCCGACTCCGCCTTCGCGTGCGCGGGCGGCCTCCCGCCGCCGCCCCCGGCTTCCCCGCCGCAGGCCGAGGCCCCGAGCACCGTCGCCATGGCGACCACCACCAGCCCGGCCTTCGTCATGTTCCGCATCGCCACGTCCCCCCGTCTTCCTGCTCGTGCACAGCCAGCGCACAAGACGACCACGGGGGGCGGGCGGTTCCGCCGCCCCGCGGGTCAGGGGGCGGTCAGCAGGCCGGTCACCAGGGCGCGCAGGCCCTGCTCGTACGTGTCCTCCGAGGTCAGGGCCGCCCAGCGGTCCGCGGCCCGGGACAGGTGGGGGCGAGGCCGGCGACGATGTACGGGTTGCTCATGGCGTCCCCCCAAGACGGTGGCACGTGTTCCGGATGCAGCCGCGTCCGGCGTTCGCCGAGGGGGACACACGGCCGCAACGCGTCTTTCGTAATCGACCTGCATGGTTGATCGTTGGGCTGTGCATCGATGACGGACGTCAGGGGGCACATGATGGCGATCGGACGTAGGGGACTGCTGGCCGCGGGCGCCGGGCTGCTCGCCGCCTGCGGGTCCAACACCGGGCGGAGCGGCGGGGGTTCGCTGACGCAGTGGTACCACCAGTACGGCGAGCCCGGGACGCAGCAGGCCGTCCGGCGGTACGCCGCCGCCTTCGGGAAGGCGCACGTCACGGTGCAGTGGCGGCCGGGGAACTACGACCAGCAGACCGCCGCCGCGCTGCTCACCGACTCCGGGCCCGACGTCTTCGAGGTCAACGGGCCGACACTGGACCAGATCCAGGGCGGGCAGGTGCTCGATCTCACCGAGCTGGTGGAGGGGGTGCGGGACGACTTCAATCCGGCCGTGCTCGGGCCGAAGACGTACCGCGGGCGGGTGTACGGCATTCCGCAGGTCGTCGACACGCAGTTGCTCTACTACCGCAAGAGCCTGCTCAAGAAGGCCGGCCTCGCACCGCCCACCACCCTGGACGCCCTGGTCGACGCCGCCCGCCGGCTCACCACGGGCACGGTGAAGGGGCTCTTCCTGGGCAACGACGGCGGAGCGGGCGTGCTGGGCGGGACCCCGCTGTACGCGGCGGGGTTCCCGCTCGTCACCGACGACGGCAGGGTCGGATTCGACGACCCCGCCGCCGCCCGCACCCTCGGCAAGCTGCACCGGTTCCACACCGACGAGTCCCTGCTCCTCGGCGCGCCCGCCGACTGGTCCGACCCGTCCGCCTTCCTCCAGGGGCTGACCGCGATGCAGTGGTCCGGGCTGTGGGCGCTGCCGCAGGTGCGCAAGGAACTCGGCGACGACTTCGGGGTGCTGCCTTTCCCGGCGGACGGCGGCCGGGGCCGGCCCTCCGTGCCCGTCGGCGCGTACGGGGCCGCGGTCAGCGCGCGCAGCCGGCACCAGGAGGTGGCCAAGGAGTATGTGAAGTGGCTGTGGGTGGACCACACCGACTACCAGGAGGACTTCGCGCTCTCCTACGGCTTCCACATCCCCGCCCGGATCTCGCTCGCGGAGAAGGCCACCGCGCTCGAGGACGGTCCCGCCGCCGACGCCGTGCGGTTCGCCACCGACCACGGCTACGCCCAGCCGCTGCTGTGGACCCCGGCGAGCCAGACCGCCTACCAGGACGCGCTCAGCCGGATCATCCGGGACGGCGCGAGCCCGGAGCGTGAACTGCGGGCCGTCGTACGGAAGGTGTCGGCCGAACTCGACCGCGTGAAGAACGCGAAGAAGCCGTCGTGAGGCGGCGCAGGGCGCTCTGGTTCTGGGTGTTCGTCGGGCCGTTCGCGCTCGGGCTCGCCCTGTTCACGTACGTCCCGCTGCTGTGGAGCGTGGCGCTCAGCTTCTTCGACGCGCACAACACCGTCACGCCCACGCACTTCGTCGGCCTGGACAACTACACGGCCCTGCTGCGGGACGACGCGTTCGTGGCCGGCCTGAAGACGTTCGTGCTGTTCACCGCCTTCATCGTGCCCGTCACCTACGTGTTCTCGCTCTCCCTCGCCCTGATGGTCAACCGGGTCCGGCGCGCCCGGGCCTTCTTCCGGTCCGTGTTCTTCCTGCCGGCCGCGTGCAGCTATGTGGTGGCCGCGCTGATCTGGCGGATGTCGCTGTTCAACGGGGTGCGGTTCGGGCTGGCCAACACCGTGCTGGGCTGGTTCGGCGGCGAACCCGTCGCCTGGCTGGCCACCACCGATCCGCCCTGGTACTGGCTGGTCCTGGTGACCGTACGGCTGTGGCTGCAAGCCGGGTTCTACATGATCCTCTTCCTGGCCGGGCTCCAGCGGATCGACCCGGTGCTGTACGAGGCGGCGGCCGTCGACGGGGCCCGGCCCGGCTGGACGGTGCTGCGGCACATCACCCTGCCCCAGCTGCGCGCCACCTCGGTCGCGGTGGTGCTGCTGCTCGTCGTCAACGCCTTCCAGGCCTTCGACGAGTTCTACAACCTCCTGTCCGACGCGCGGGGTTATCCGCCGTACGCCCGCCCGCCCCTGGTCTACCTCTACTACACCGCCCTCGGGCAGGGGCAGAACCTGGGGCTCGGCAGCGCCGGCGCGGTGCTCCTCGCGCTGGTCGTCGCCGTCGTCACGGTGGGGCAGGCGCGCTGGCTGAGGCTGGGAAGGACGGACGGCGATGGATGACGCCCTGGTGCGGGCCGGGCGGGCGCTGCGGCTGGCGCTGCTGATCGCGCTCGCCCTGTTCTTCCTGATCCCCTTCTACCTGCTGGTGCGCAACGGACTGTCCAGGGAGCGCGACCTCACCTCGCCCGGATGGACCTTCTTCCCGGCGGAGCTGGAGTGGGGGAACATCGGCGAGCTGTTCGGCGACCCCTCCGTGCCCTTCGCGCGGTCCCTGCTCAACTCCGCGCTGATCGCCGTCGCCACCACCCTCGGCACCCTGCTCCTCGCCTCCCTCGCCGGGTACGGCCTCGCCCGCATCCCCTACCGGCACGCGGACAAGGTCTTCTACGGCATCCTGGGCACCCTGCTGGTCCCGGCGGCCGTCACCTTCGTACCCGGCTTCGTGCTGGTGTCGTCGCTGGGCTGGGTCTCCACGCTGCGCGGACTGATCGTCCCCACCCTGTTCTCCGCGTTCGCCTGTTTCGTCTTCCGGCAGTACTTCCTCGGGTTCCCACGGGAGTTGGAGGACGCGGCGCAGGTGGACGGGCTGGGCTACTGGCGGACGTACTGGCTCGTCGTCGTCCCCAACACCCGCCCGGTGTTCGCGGCCGTCGGCACCATCGTGTTCCTCGGCGCGTGGAACTCCTTCCTGTGGCCGCTGGTGATCGGGCAGGACCAGAGCGCCTGGACGGTGCAGGTGGCCCTGTCCTCGTTCACCACCGCCCAGGTCGTACGGCTGCACGAGCTGTTCGTCGCGGCGGCCGTGTCGATCCTGCCGCTGCTGCTGGTGTTCCTGTGTTTCCAGCGGTGGATCGTGGCGGGTGTCGAGCGGTCCGGGATCGACTGACGGGCCGCGGGGCTCAGGCCGTGGAGCCGCCGTCGACCACCAGGTCGGCGCCGACCACCGAGGCCGCGTCGTCCGAGGCCAGGTACAGCACCGCGGCGGCCACCTCCGCGACGGTGGAGACCCGGCCGAGCGGCACCTCGGTGCGCATGCGCGCGGCCCGGCCGGCCTCGGTCTCCCCGTCCCGGTACGACATGTCCGTGGCGGTGGCGCCGGGGCTGACGGCGTTGATGCGTATCCCGTCGGCGATGTGGTCGAGGGCGGCGGCGCGGGTGAGGACCGAGACGGCCGCCTTGCCGGCGGCGTAGCCGGCGGTGCCGGGCAGCCGGCTGTGCACGCCGAGCCGGGAGGCGACGTTGACGATCGCGCCGCCGTCCGGCTGGGTGCGCATCCGGGCGATCTCGGCCTGGAGGGCGAGGAAGACACCGGTGACGTTGATGTCGAGCATCCGCCGCCAGTCCGCCTCGGCCAGGTCGCCGACCGCCTGCCCCCGGCCCGCCAGGACCCCGGCGTTGTTCACCGCCACGTCCAGCGAGCCGAACCGGTCCACGGCGGCGGTCACGAGGGCGTGCAGGTCGGCGGCGCGGGAGACGTCGGCGGTGACGGCGAGCCCCTTGCCGCCCGCGTCCTCGATCAGCGCCAGGGTCTCGTTGAGCGGGTCACGGCGCCGGCCGGCGACGACGACCCGGGCGCCCTCCCGGGCGAGGGCGAGCGCCACCCCGCGGCCGATGCCCGAGCCGGCGCCGGTGACGAGAGCGGTCCGGCCGGTGAAGCGGTGCATCATGGTGAGTCCTTTTCTTGACCGATCGGTTCAGTATGAGGGGCGAGAAAAACGCGCCTCCCACCGGAAGCGCGTTCTCCGTCGTCGTGGTCAGGTGTCCAGCAGCGCCAGGGCCTGCTCGGCGGCGTCCCGCACCCGGGCCGGGTCCGTGGAGGCCTTGCCGACCACCCGCAGTCCCTGGAGCAGCACCAGCAGCAGCCGGGCGAGGGCCAGCGGATCGCGGTCCCGGGCCAGCTCGCCCTGCGCCCGGGCGCGGACCAGGGCGGAGTGCAGCAGGGTCTCCAGGGTGTCCCAGCTGTGCTCCACCCGGCGGGCGGCCTCCCGGTCGTGCGGGGCGAGTTCGACCGCCGTGTTGGTGACCAGGCAGCCCTGCTCCCGGGTCGCCTCGGCGGCGGCCTCGGCGGCGAACCGCCGGACCAGCGCGCGCACGGCCGGCAGTACCGGGCCGGGCGGGGACAGCTCCCGCGTCAGCCGCGGGTCCTGCGCCTGCCCGTACCGGTCCAGCGCCCTCAGGTACAGCTCGTGCTTGCTGCCGAAGGTGGCGTACAGGCTCGCCTTGCCGATGCTCAGGCGCTCGACCAGGTCGGCCATCGACGTCGCCTCGTAGCCGCGCTGCCAGAACAGCTCCAGGGCTGACTGCAGCGCGGCGTCCGGGTCGAATTCCTTGGTCCTGGCCACGTCCCGCAGCCTAGGCTTGTTGGAACGGTCGGTCAAGAAACCTAGAGGGCGCGCACCTCGTAGGCGGCCACCCGCACCGACGCGTCGTCCAGGCACTCCCCGGTGGCCAGGTCGAAGCGCTGCTTCAGCAGCGGGGACGCCACGAACGGGCGGCCCTGGTGGGTGCCGGTCAGGCCGCGGGACAGGACGGCCGCGCCGGTGAACGGGTCGCGGTTGTCGACGGCGTACAGCCGGTCGGCGCGGTCGCGGAACAGCGCCACCTGGCGGCCGTCCGGCAGCAGGGCGGCCACCCCGCGGCCGGGGACCAGCATGCTCAGGTCGCAGACCGTGAACCACTCGTCCGCCAGCTGGAGCTGGACCTTCAGTTCGGTCGTCTCAACTGCCAGGGTCATCGCTGGGCGCTTCCTTCCAGGACGTCGTCGGCGGGCCGCAGACCGATGGTCAGCAGCGGCAGGTCGGGCTTGATCTGGTCGCGCTCGGGGACGAAGGAGACGACCGGGTCCGGGGTGTCCGGCGCGTTCACGAAGGACACGAACCGGGCCAGCCTCTCGGGGTCGTTGACGGTCTCCGCCCACTCGTCGCGGTAGTGGGCGACGTGCGCCTGCATGAGCTTCTCCAGCTCGTCGCAGATGCCGAGCGAGTCGTGCACCACCACGTCCCGTACGTGCTCCAGGCCGCCGGGGATGCGCTCCAGCCAGGTGCTGGTCCGCTCCAGACGGTCCGCCGTACGGATGTAGAACATCAGGAACCGGTCGATCAGCCGGACCAGTTCGGCGTCGGACAGGTCCTGGGCCAGCAGGTCGGCGTGGCGCGGAGTGGCGCCGCCGTTGCCGCCGACGTACAGGTTCCAGCCGTTCGCGGTGGCGATCACGCCGAAGTCCTTCGACTGGGCCTCCGCGCACTCGCGGGCGCACCCGGACACGGCCGACTTCAGCTTGTGCGGGGACCTCAGGCCCCGGTAGCGCAGCTCCAGGTCGATCGCCATCCGGACCGAGTCCTGCACGCCGTACCGGCACCAGGTGGAGCCCACGCAGGACTTCACCGTGCGCAGCGACTTGCCGTACGCGTGCCCCGACTCGAAGCCGGCGTCCACCAACCGCGCCCAGATCAGCGGCAGCTGCTCCACGCGGGCGCCGAACATGTCGATCCGCTGGCCGCCGGTGATCTTCGTGTAGAGGCCGAAGTCCCGGGCGATCTCACCGATCACGATCAGCTTCTCGGGCGCGATCTCCCCGCCGGGGATCCGCGGCACCACCGAGTACGAGCCGTTCTTCTGCAGGTTGGCGAGGAAGTGGTCGTTGGTGTCCTGCAGCGCGGCCTGCTCGCCGTCCAGGACGTAGCCGCTCGCGCCGATCGTGGGGGCGAGGGAGGCGATGATCGAGCCGACCGCCGGCTTGCACACCTCGCAGCCGTCGCCGCCCCGGGCGCCCTCGCGGCCGTAGCGGTCCAGCAGTTCCTGGTACGACGCGATGCGCAGCGCGAGGACGATCTCGTACAGCTCCTCGCGGGTCTGGGAGAAGCAGCCGCACAGGCCCTTGTCGACCTCGACGCCGGACGCCTCCAGTTCGGCGTCGACCAGCTGGCCCAGCACCTTCACACAGCTGCCGCAGCCGGTACCGGCCTTGGTGCACTTCTTCACCTCGGGCACGCTGGTGCACTTGTGCTCGGTGACCGCGCCGCGGATCGTGCCCTTGCTGACGTTGTGGCAGGAGCAGACGATCGCCTCGTCCGGCAGTGCGGACGGGCCGAGCTGGGCCCCCGAGTCGGCTCCGACGGGCAGGACGAGCGACTCGGGGGAGATGGGCGGCACCGAACCGGTGAGCGCGCGCAGGGTGCCGTACGCCTCCGCGTCGCCGACCAGGATGCCGCCGAGCAGCGTGCCGTCCCGGCCGATGACCAGCTTCTTGTACAGGCCGGCGCGGGAGTCGGAGTAGACGACGTCCAGGCAGTCCTCGGTGGTGCCGTGGGCGTCGCCGAAGGAGGCCACGTCCACGCCGAGCAGCTTGAGCTTGGTGGACAGGTCGGCTCCGGTGAAGGAGGCCTCGTCCTCGGCGATCGTCGCCGCCGCCGTCTCCGCCTGCTCGTAACCCGGCGCCACCAGGCCGTACACCCGGCCGTCCGCGGCCAGCGCGCACTCGCCGATCGCGAACACGTGCGGGTCGGAGACGGTCCGGCACTGCTCGTCCACCGCGATGCCGCCGCGCTCGCCGACCCTGAGGCCCGCGGCGCGGGCCAGCTGGTCGCGGGGGCGGACGCCGGCACTGAACACCACCATGTCGGTGGCGAGTTCGGAGCCGTCGGACAGCTTCATGCCGGTGACGGCACCGGTCTCGTCGACGACGATCTCCTGCGTGCCCACACCGGTGTGCACGCTCAGGCCCATGCCCTCGATGGTCCGCAGCAGCGCCGTGCCGCCACCGTCGTCCACCTGCACCGGCATCAGCCGCGGCGCGAACTCCACGATGTGCGCCTCGACCCCGAGACCCTTGAGGGCGCCGGCCGCCTCCAGGCCGAGCAGGCCGCCGCCGACGACGGCACCCGTGGTGGCCTTCGTCCGCGCGTACTCCTCGATGGCCAGCAGGTCCTCGATGGTCCGGTAGACGAAGCAGCCGGTGGCGTCCTTGTGGGGGACCGGCGGGACGAACGGGTAGGAGCCGGTGGCCAGCACGAGGACGTCGTAGTCGACGGTGAGCCCCGAGCGGGCGGTCACCTTCCTCGCCTCGCGGTCGATCGTCTCGGCCGGGTCACCGATGTGCAGCTCGATGCCGTGGTCCTTGACGAACTCCATGTCGGTCAGGGAGAGGTCCTCCGGCGTCTTCCCGGAGAAGTACGAGGTGAGCTGCACGCGGTCGTAGGCCGGACGCGGCTCCTCGCACAGCACGACCACGCGGTGCGTGGCGGTCAGGCCGCGCTCGGCGAGCGCTTCGAGGAAGCGCTGGCCGACCATGCCGTGGCCGACGAGCACGATCGTGGGGGTGGCCCCCAGGGTGGCGGACATTCAGGAGCCTCCATCGTTGGTGAGCAGGTGGAGCAGGGGACCGTCGTCGGGGAGCGGCTCTGCTCCCTCCCAGGCGCGGGCGAGCGCGCCGACGGTGCCGAGTTCGCCGACGAGGACCCCGCCGACCAGGCGGTCGTCGCGGACGACGACCTTGCGGTAGGTGCCGCGGGTGGCGTCGGTCAGCCGCACCACGTCGTCGCCGGGACGGGCCTCCGTCTCGCCGAACGCGGCGAGGTCGAAGGGGGAGTCCGGACCGGTCAGGGTCAGCCGGGTCAGGGAACGGGTGCCGGTGTAGCGGGCACCGGAGTCGCCTGTCAGCAGTGCGGCGAGCGCGTCGGCCTGTTCGAGGGCCGGGGCGGCCAGGCCGTAGACCGTGCCGTCGTGCTGGGCGCAGTCGCCGATGGCGTGGATGTGCGGGTCGGAGGTGCGCAGCTCGTCGTCCACGAGGACGCCCTTGCGTACGGCCAGGCCCGCCTGCTCGGCGAGGCCCGTGCGCGGCCGTACCCCGCAGGCCAGGACCACGAGGTCGGCGTCGAGGGCGTAGCCGTCGGCCAGTTCCACCGACCGGACCGCGCCGGCGACGCAGCGCACGTCCCGGACCCGGCACTCGGTGTGCACCTCGACGCCCAGGCCGGTCAGGTGCCGCAGCACCAGCCGGGAGGCGTCCGGGTCGAGCTGGCGCTCCATGAGCCGCTCGGCCTGCTGGGCGAGCACCACCTGGGCGCCGCGGACGGCGAGCGCGCGGGCCGCGGAGACCCCGAGGAGCCCGCCGCCGATGACGACCGCCCGCACGCCCGGCCGCACGGCCTTGGCCAGGCCCAGGCAGTCGTCCATGGTGCGGAACGCGTGGACGCCCTCGGGGAGCTGGTGGTCCGGGCCGAACAGGCCGCGCAGCGGCGGCAGCACCGGGTTGGAGCCGGTGGCCAGGACCAGCGTGTCGTATGCGATCGACATGCCGTCGGCGCAGTCGACGGTCCGGGCGGCCCGGTCGATGCCGGTGACCCGGGTGCGCAGCAGGCCGGCGGGCGGCGGAAGCGTGATCACCTCCGGCGCGTACCGGCCGGCCAGCACCTCGGCCAGCAGCACCCGGTTGTACGGGGCGTGCTCCTCGTCGCCCACGAGCAGCGCGGGCGTGCCCAGGTCGCCGAGCCGCCGGGCGAGCCGTACGCCCGCGAGGCCGGCGCCGATCACCACCACACGCGTATTCGAGGTCATGCCACGAGCGTGCGGCCCGGACGTTACCCGGCAGCATCACCTCTGTTTCCCGGGAGGAACGCTGCCCTCAGCGGGGCGGCGCACCCTGTGTGAGGGGACTGCGCGGGCCCGGGGGAGGGCTGTGAGGCGGGGACCGGTCAGCGGGTGCGCAGCAGGTCCACCAGGCCGGTGGTGTCCTCCTCGGCGTGGCCCGCCGCCAGGCGGTCGCGCATCAGGTGCAGGAACGGGGTGAGCAGTTCCGCGCTCACGCCCTGTTCCGCGGCCGTGCGCAGCAGCGTCTCGCTGCCCGCGACCTGCATCGCCAGGTTGGAGACGACCCCGGTGGTGTAGTCGCCGGAGGTCAGGCGTTCGGCGGTCTCGTGCGCCATGCCGGCCATCGCGTCCAGCCAGGGCACGAGCAGCGCGGCGAAGCCCTGGGGCGCCACCTCCGTCCCGCGCAGCAGCGCGAACGCGTGGGTGATCCCCGCGAACATGCCGTACATCCCGCTCAGCAGCGCCACGTCGTGCAGCGCGGCGAGACCGGGGTCGGCGCCGACGTACTCGGTGCCGGCCGGGACGGCGAGGGTGTCCCGGTGCTCCTCGAACAGCTCCTGGTGGCCGCTGTAGAGCACGAAGGCGCCGGGCGCGCCGATCATCGGCGGTACGGCCATGATCCCGCCGTCCAGGAACCGGGCGCCCCGCTTCTCGGCCCAGGCGGCGCGCTCCCGGGCGTCGGCGGGGGTGCCGGTGGTGAGGTTCACCAGGTCCCGGCCGGCCAGCTCGGCGGAGTCCAGGGCGGTGCCCACCGAGGCGTCGTCCAGCAGACAGGCCACGACGAGCCGGTTCGCGGCCACCGCCTCCGCCGCGCTGCCCGCCGCCACCGCGCCCTCGGCGGTCAGCGCGGCCGTCCGCTCGGGCGTGCGGTTCCAGACGGTCAGCGGGTGCCCGGCGGAGAGCCAGGCCCGCCCGAGCGCGGTGCCCATCGCACCGGTGCCGAGCAGGGTCAGGGGAGTACGGGGTGCGGAGGAAGAGGAAAGGGAGGTGTCGGTCATGGCGACTAGGCTCACCCGTGGAACCGCCGCGCAGAAGTACGTACTTGCAAGTGGGTGGTTACCAGCGGGAAAGCGTGCGGGTCGGAAGGGGGAGGACCATGCCGGTGGGACGGCGGCCGGGGGCGTACATGTGCGGGACCGACGCGGCGATGGACATCATCGACGGCAAGTGGAAGGTGTCGATCCTGTGGGTGCTGGGCGAATGCGGCACGTGCCGCTTCGGTGAGCTGCGCCGGCAGCTGCCCGGCGTCACGGAGAAGGTGCTCGCCGCCCAGCTGCGCGAGCTGGAGGCCGACGGAGTGGTGCACCGCGAGGAGTACGACGAGGTGCCGCCCCGCGTCGAGTACACGCTGACCCAGAGCGGCCTCCAGCTGAACGAGGCGCTGGAGCCGCTCGGCAGCTGGGGCAGGAGACACGTCCTGGGCGGGGCACCGGCGCCGCACTGAGCCGTCCCGGGCCGCACCTTGCCTTCAGCGGCTGCCCGTCAGATGGGCGAACACCACCACGTTGCCCTGGTAGCCGGTGGTCCTGGAGTAGCCCCCGCCGCAGGTGATGACGCGCAGCTCGGGCCGGGGGGCCGCGCCGTACACCTTGTCGTCGGGGAAGTCGTGCGCCGAGTACACCTCCACCGCGTCCACGGTGAACACGGCCACCGTGCCGTCCCGGCGGTCCACCTCGATGCGGGCGCCCCGCTTGAGCGCGCCCAGGTCGTAGAAGACGGCGGGGCCCTCGGTGTTGTCGACGTGCCCGGCGACGATCGCGGTGCCCGTCTCGCCGGGGGTGGTGCCGGCCTCGTACCAGCCGGCGAGGTTCTTCTCCTTGGCGGGCGGCGCGTCCAGGTTGCCGGAGCGGGTGAGGGCCAGGCCCGTCAAGGGTGCGTTCACCCGGATCGCGGGGATGCGGATGCGCAGCGGCGGGGACGGGGCGAGCGCGGGGGCGCCGGCCCGTTCACCGGCCGGGTCCGGGCGGCCCTCGGCGGCCGCCGGCTGCGGGGGTGTGCCGGGGCGGGTGCCGCCGCCCAGCAGCCACACGCCGGAGCCGAGGGCCACGACGGTGACGGCGGCTATGGCGGTGTCGCCGAGCCGGGCGGCCCTGCCCCGCCCGCCGCCGCGGCTCCGCCGGCGGCCCCTGCTCCACCTGCCGCCGCTGCCGGACCCGGCGCCGTGACCGCACGCGGCGCAGCAGCCGCACCCGGCACCGCCGCCGCACCCCGCGCCGCCGTACCGGCCGCTCCCGGCGTTCCTGCGCATGGCAAACCCCTCTCCCGGGGGCGGACCCCCGAAGCACCCTCCCCCTCCGGGCCGCGAGGGGCGTCGGACCCGGAGGGGGCGGGATGTGCGGTACCGGCGGACGGACAGCGGAGGGTGTCCGTCAGATCCCGTCGCCTCTCGCCCGGCGATGCAGGAGCCAGGTACCGCCCGCGGCGGCGACGGCCAGCGCCGCCACACCCGCCGCGGTCTGCACGGGGTCGGGGCCCAGTCCGCCGCCGACCCCCGTCTTCACGCTTCCCCGCGGCTGCACCTGCTCGTGCGCCGCGCTCAACGCCACCACCAGATCGCCCGTCACCTGCCGGTCGCCCACGGCACACCGGGCGACGATCTCGTACGTCCCCGGCTGCGCGCTCGGCGGCACCCGGAACTGGCCGATCGCCTCGCCCTCGTGCGCACTGGGCGCCAGCATGAACGTGCCGGCACCGACCGCGCCCGCGTCCCCGGTCGCGGCGCCCGCGTCCCCGCACGCGGCCGTGTTCACCGAGACCTGGCCACCGGGCGCCACGGTGGACGGGTAGACGTCCAGACGGCCGGTCTCCACGGCGTGGGCGGGTGCCGCGGCGGCCACGGCGAGCGCGGTACCGGCCAGCAGACGGGCAGTGCGTCGCATGGTGCTCCCCAGAGCTTGTCCGACTCGTCCAGGGGTGCGCCCCTGCCCTTCCGAGGTAAGTCGCAGTCGGGGAGATCCGCTTGCCGAGGCGGGGTCGGCAATGCGGTGAACGGGTGGCGCGAACGGCCCCCCACACGGCCTAGCCGGGAAGGGTTCCGGCAGGTCAGGGCCGTGTGAGGGGCCGGGTGCGAAGAGCACACGATTGGCCTCCACCCGCCGGCCGCACCCCGTGCGGGGTTGAGGGACGCCGAGGAC